>JAGWVZ010000662.1 GCA_018970625.1 Myxococcales bacterium
GCCTCGAGGCGTGGCGCAGCAGCCCGCACGACTCAACAACGATCAAGAGGATAGCCGAGCATCAACGCTGGATAACAGACTGGGCCCGCTGGAAAACAATGCAGGCACAGCGGCCGTCTGTCGCAGACTCGGCGCGGCCCGTGCTTTCACCTGTCGCAAACGCACTGCGCGAGCGCCGCGCAGGTGTCTCCATTCCTGAGTTTCTGGCTCGTCAGTTGTCTGTCGAACTCATGGTGCCCGCGATTGAAGTGCTTCAATCGGTCGTGGACAGCTACTGCGTCACAGAACTGACCCCCTCATAAGCGGGCTTCGCAAATCGCTTCCCGTACATTTCGGCGAGCACACCTGGGTCGAGAGAGGGGCTTATTCCAAATGAGAATCGGCAAAGAAAACCTGCGCGTGGTGCAACACCTCGTCGGGGCAGTCCTCGACAATAAAATGTCCGGCCTGCGGAAGAAACACCACCCGAGCGTCATCGCCATGGCTGGGTAAATCGCGCACCATCGACGGACGAATGGCCAGGTCCTGCTCGCCGAAGAGCAACAGCGTCTTTACCTTCAGGCGCTGCCCTCGATAACGCCCGCGCAGCAGCGGACCCAGCTCGCTCCATAAGAATGTTCGATACAGCAGCGTACTGGCGTAGGCTCGGGCGGGGTCGTTGAACCGCGTCGCGTACACGCCACACTCGTCCCAGCTGACCCGTTTGGCTGGCATGGATCCGCGCAGAATGCGTCGCACAAACCCTGTTCGATCGTGCAACAACGCCGCGCCCAGCCACGGCGTGGCAATCAGCACCTGATACGCCATACGCCAGGCGTGCAGCAATCGTGTTCCAGCCTGTTGAAACGGGTGGGCGATATTCAGCGCCAGATACCGATCAAACCGTTCCGGCGCGCGCAAACAAAGCAGAAATCCAATAAAACCACCCCAGTCGTGGCCAATGAGACCCACGCGTTTCAGCGACATGGCGTCCATGAGCGCCAGCACGTCGCTGGCCAGATCTTCTTTTGCATAACCGGTCGTCGGAGCGTCACTCCAGCCAAACCCGCGCATATCGGGGCAAATCACACGATAATGTGCGGACAGCGGTCCCATGAGCTCACGCCACATGTACCAGTGTTCGGGCCAGCCGTGCAGCAGCAGCAGCGGTGGGCCCGAACCCGCCTGTGCGACATGAATCTTGATACCGCGCACCTCGAACAGCTCGTGGGTAACGCCGGCCAGCAGCGGCATATCGGACAGGGATGCGGATGACATGACGCGCTCCTCAACGCCCGAAGGCGTACACTTGACCAGAAACAGACGAATCGGCGCGGGCGGAAGGACCGCCCTGCCCGCATGGGCCCGAGTGCGATGGATCATGACCCACAGAGCGGGCTTTGGGCAACTGCTCTTGCGTTGCAGCGCAAAAATGAACATCGACAACGCTCGCACGTCCATGCGCCATGCGCTATCTTCGCACGACTTCTGTTGCCTTGCCCCACCCGGGAGTTTCTCATGTTACGCCGCCCCCTGCTGACCGCCCTCCTCGTCGCCTCTACCTTGCTGGGTGCAACCGCCTGTGGTGGAAAGCAGGTGGTCGCCGTCCGTGGCTCCGACGTTCCCGGCCTGGACGAACCAGCCATGAGCACGGGTCTTGACCGTGTAGACCTGGAGCAGCTGCTGGACGAAAATATGGCGAATTTCTTCGCCTCACCGTTCTATCTGGGTGCCCAGCGTGAGACCGACCGGCCGCAGGTGGCCATTATGCCCATGGAGAACTGGACCACCGAGCATGTTGAGCCACAACTGCAGGCCATTATTGGCATGGTCGAGACACAGCTGGTGCAGTCGGGCACGTTCCGCATGATCGCGGCCGAGCTGCGCGAACAGATTCTGGCTGAGCTGGAGCTACAGCAGGGCGCGCAGTTCGATCCGACGCGAGCCTTGCCGCTGGGGCGCCAGCTGGGCGTACATTATTTTGTCACCGGGCGCGTGGTCGATAATGCCGAGCGAACGGACACGGCGCGCCGCGTCCAGTATTTTATGTTTATGCAGGCCATTAGCGTCGCGACCGGCGAAATTGTGTGGCAGCACGAGGCGCAGATTACAAAGGCGCTGGTGGTGCAGGGTCGCGGCGGCCGATGATGTGCAGGGCGGCAGCCTGAAAAGCGCGGTGCAGACGACAGGCGCTGTGCGTAAACCTGTGTTTTCGGTGGCTGCATTCGTGATTCTCTGTTTCGGTGCCTCTTTCGGAATACTTCGCTCATGACGTCTCTGCTTCCATCGTTCTTTTGTGCGTGCGCGCGCCTTACAGGTTGCAGACGGCTGGTGGCTTTGTGTCTGGTGTTTCTGTTTGTATCGGGCTGCGCA
>JAGWVZ010000036.1 GCA_018970625.1 Myxococcales bacterium
GGCGTCGAAATTCAGAACGAGCCTGTCACCAGCAGCGTCAATGACGGCGACGTGTTGCTGCAGCAGTTCTACGAGCGCTTCGCTGCGCGCATGCGCGAGCTCGATCCTCGACACACCATCTGGATGGAACCTGACTCGCTGCGGAATTTCACCAACTCGGCTCCGCTGCGCGAACAGCCGTTCCCCGACGACAATATTGTTTATACGCCCCACCTGTATCCCGGTCTTACCGGCATGCGCGAAACAACCGTTGAAGGCTGGAAGCGCGAGCTGCAGCCAACGTTTGATGCGCTCATGGCTGAGTCTGCCTCGTGGGGCGGCGCGGTGGTGTGGGGTGAATGGGGCGATGACCCGAATGGAGAGACGGCAGCGAGCTACTGGCGCGCGTTTGATGAGCTGTCAGACGAGCGGCTGGTAGGTCATGCCTACTGGTTATGGAAAGAACGTAGCCAGGGATTCTGGGGTTTCTTTACCTATGACGAGGCCACCGATACCTGGACAGAGCGCGCAGATGCGATCGCTGGCTACATTCGGCCCGCGGCCATGGCTGTGCCCGGGCGAATGGTGTCACACGCAAGTGACCGCGATGCTGGTACGCTGGTGGTGACGTTCGAGGCTCGCGGTGGCGAGGCTGCCCCGCTCGTGTATTTACCGCCGACGTCGGAGTGGCAGGTCACGCTGAACGGGACGGCGCTGCAGATTCAGCCCGACGCTGCTGGCCGCGTATTGCTGCCCTGGGCAGGCGAAGCCGGTACCTTTGAGCTTCGCGCCTCGCGCCAGAACTGAGCGAGTCAGCCCCGCAGCGAACGCAGCTGCGACTCAATAAAGGGAAGAAAGGTCTGGTCGCCGGCGGCCCACGGAACCGAGCGCAGCTCATCGGGGCTGAGCCAGCGTAGCTCGGCGTGCTCCAGCGCCGTCGGCTCACCGGCGAGCAGCTCGCACTGGTATGCCAGTAGGTGAATGACCCGAGTGGCCTGCTGAATGGCGTGCTCGGCGAGAAATGAACCTACCCGTACCTGAACACCCAACTCTTCCATGAGCTCGCGCGCAAGGGCCTGCTGATCGGTCTCGCCGGAATCGACCTTGCCACCCGGTAGCTCCCACATGCCCGCGATCGTGCTCGACGTGCCCATGGGGCGCTGCGCCGACAGCACGCGTCCATCGCGCAGGATCGCACCAGCGACGACACGGATGGTGGGGATGGGTGAGAGTGGCTCGGTCGTCTGCCTGGTCATGGCGCCGCACCCGATGGTGGAGGATTCTTTTTCTGCCGTTTTTCAATCGCACGGCGCATGCGCTTCATGGCCTTGTCGAGGCCCATGGCGCTGCGTACTTCACGCATGGTTTCCTGCGCGATGGCCCGCATTTTCATGGTGCCTTCGTACAGAATCTCATCGACGAGTCCGGTGTCGGCGACATATTTTGCGCGACGTTCCCGGATGGGCTCCATCCATTCATTGACGGCAAGAGTGAGCTTGTCCTTGACCTCGCCGTCGCCCACTTTTCCGGCGCGATAGCGCTCTTTCAGATCTTCGACCTCTTCTTTTCTGGAATTAAACAGGTCGTGGTACACAAATACCGGGTTTCCTTCCACGGTGCCGGGTACATCTGCGTGTACCCGATTGGGGTCGGTGTACATGCCGCGAATTTTCTTTGCGACAGCGGCGGCGTCGTCGCTCAGAAAAATAGCGTTGCCTGCAGATTTGGACATCTTCCCTTTGTTGTCGGTACCAACAAGGGTAGCGACTTCGCCGAGCAGGGCGTCGGGTTCGGGAAACACTTCGCCATACAGATGGTTAAACCGGCGGGCAATTTCGCGGGTAATTTCCACGTGTGCGAGGTTATCTTTTCCAATGGGCACGAGGTGTGCACGTGGAAGTAGAATATCCGCTGCCTGAAGCACGGGATATCCGAGCAGGCCGTAAGGGAAATTCTCGTCGTCCAGGTTGGCGTTGCGTGCCATGTCCTTGATGGACGGCAGGCGCTCCAGACGATTGACGCTCACCAGATTCTGAAAAATGGTGTTGAGCTCATAAATCTCGGGAATCGCCGACTGCAGGTACACGGTCGTCACGTTCGGGTCGATGCCGGCCGCCAGATAATCGAGCACCATGTCGCGCGAGTTTTCGGTAATCTGCTCAATATCCGCCGCGGTGGGCTTGGTCGTGAGCATGTGCAGGTCGGCGACGATCAGGATGGTCTCGTACTCGTGCTGCAAACGAACCCGGTTCTCGAGGCTGCCCAGGTAATGACCCAGATGCAACTTGCCCGTGGGGCGGTCGCCGGTCAGGATTCGCTTGCGTGTCGAGGTAACGGTCATGAGGAGATTCCGTGTGGCGAAGAAGCCGCTCGGCGGGTTCAACCCGACGCACCACCGCCGAGTGACGAGGGGCATCGTGGCCATTCCGGTCCCGAGGCGCGCGCACTTTGCCGACTCTCGAATGTTTGTCAACGGCGGGGACGGGCAAGATTGCGTCTCACCCCGACTCTTTGACCGCACCTTCCTCACGCGATTGTTGTCTGTGACACCGTAGTGGCCGACCCCCGTGTCGGCCATCTGCCTGATCTCACTGCAAAAACCGAATGAAGCCGGTGTTCGCCGACCCCCGTGTCGGCCACCTGCCCGATCTCACTGCAAAACCTGAATCAAACACCGTAGTGGCCGACCTCCGTGTCGGCCATCTGCCTGATCTCACTGCAAAACCCGAATGAAGCCGGTGTTCGCCGACCCCCGTGTCGGCCACCTGCCCGATCTCACTGCAAAACCTGAATCAGACACCGTAGTGGCCGACCTCCGTGTCGGCCATCTGTCTGATCTCACTGCAAAACCCGAATGAAGCCGGTGTTCGCCGACCCCCGTGTCGGCCATCTGCCCGATCTCACTGCAAAACCCGAATCAAACACCGTAGTGGCCGACCTCCGTGTCGGCCATCTGCTGGATTTCATGACATAATCTGTATCTGACGCTTGTCTGCATCGCCTTTCCGCCTTGGCCACCGTGGGCCAGACACGCCCGTCGCATCACTCGGCTGCCGCGTCAGGGGCGAACTTCACTGCCACCGCTGCTTCACCTGGTTCCTGAACGGTCTCGCGATACGATGACCCGGCCCGCACCACCCTTCCCACGCCGCCTCTCATCGGTTACCCTGCGCACCGTCTTCGGCGCTGGTGCCGAACAAGAGGGAGTTGCATGAACGTCGACGATTTTATTGAACGCTGGTCGCGCTCGGCGGCGTCCGAGCGCGCGAACTATCAGCTCTTTCTTTCTGAGCTTTGCGACGTGCTCGGCGTCCCGCGCCCCGACCCGGCGACGGGCAACGGTGAGCAGGACCGATATGTCTTTGAATATCCGGTAACTTTTCGCGACCGCGGTCGGCGCGTGTCGTCGGGATTCATCGACCTCTACAAGGCTGAGTGCTTTGTGCTCGAGGCCAAGCAGTCGGCGCCTGCGGCTGGCGCCACAGACGTGGTACCCACGCGCGCTGGCACCGCTCGACAGGGCACACGTGGCTGGGACGTCGCGCTCGATCGAGCCTTCGAGCAGGCCAAGGGCTATGCGACGGCGCTTCCGGCCAGTCATGGGTGGCCGCCTTTTCTGGTGGTGGTCGACGTCGGTCATGTCATCGAATTATATAGTGATTTCAGTCGGCAGGGACGCACGTGGCAGCCGTATCCTGATCCGCGCGCCAGCCGGATTTCCATGGCCGACCTGCGCGACGACGCCATTCGCGACCGCCTGCGCCGCCTCTTTGTGGACCCCCTCTCGCTGGACCCCTCGCGCGAAGCCGCGCGGGTCACGGCCGAGGTAGCAGGGCGCCTGGCCGCTCTGGCGCGATCGCTCGAAACAGGCGAAGGCCCCACCGGTTCAACGCCCTCCGACCAGCCGTCGCCCAAAGTGGTGGCGTCTTTCCTGATGCGTTGTCTGTTCGCGATGTTCGCCGAGGATGCAGGGCTGTTGCCAGAGCACGCGTTCGAAAACTTGCTGAAGGAGTGCGTCGAGCAGCCGGATGTTCTGCAGCCGCTGCTGGAGCAATTATTCGCCGACATGGACAAAGGCGGATTCTCATCAGTATTGCGCGGGAAAATCCGGCATTTTAATGGCGGATTATTCGCTGACCGCACCGTATTGCCGCTGACGAGCAAGCAGATTGGCCTGTTGCTGGACGCCGCGCGTGCCGACTGGCGCTGGGTAGAGCCAGCCATTTTCGGCACATTGCTGGAGCGGGCGCTGGACCCACGCGAGCGGCACAAGCTGGGCGCGCACTATACGCCGCGAGCGTATGTCGAGCGCCTGGTATTGCCGACGGTGCTGGAGCCCTTGCGTGAAGAATGGGATGCCGTGCGAACGGCGGCTCAGAAATTGCTCATGGAAGACAACCGGCCGCAGGCCGTGGTCGAGGTGCGAAAATTCCACCAGCGCCTGTGCAAGGTGCGCGTGCTGGACCCGGCGTGCGGCACTGGCAACTTCCTTTATGTGACGCTGGAGCACATGAAGCGTCTGGAGGGCGAGGTGGTTCGCCTGCTCGACGACCTGGACGCGACGCAGGCCGCCCTCGAACTGGAAGGTTTCTCGGTTAACCCTTCGCAATTTCTGGGCATTGAGGTGAACCCGCGCGCGGCGCAGCTGGCCGAGCTGGTGCTGTGGATCGGCTACCTGCAGTGGCAGCTGCGCACGGGTGGTGTAGCTGCGGTGCCGACGCCGGTATTGCAGAATTTCGGCAATATCGAATGTCGCGACGCAGTGCTGGCCTGGGACCGCATTGAACAGCGGGTCGACGACAAGGGCATGCCCGTCACACGTTGGGACGGCGTCACCACGAAGAAGCACCCAGTCACCGGTGAAGACGTCCCTGACGAAAAGGCAGTCGTCCCCGTCTTCGACTACATCAATCCTCGGCAAGCCGAGTGGCCAAAGGCGGACTTTGTGGTAGGGAACCCGCCGTTTTTGGGCGACAAAACCATGAGGCGTGCGTTGGGTGACGGGTATGTGGAAGCCCTTCGCGCGGTCTTCCGAGAGGCGCCGGACTCTATCGACTTCGTCATGTATTGGTGGATGATGGCAGGGAGAGCTCTGCAAGATCAGACCCGCAGAGCAGGTTTGATTAGCACAAACAGTGTGCGCCAAATTTACAACGGAAGGACCCTCGCGGACGCTCTGACTTTGGGCAGTGGTATCATCTGCTACGCGGTACCGGACCACCCGTGGATTGATGCGGCACACGGCGCTGCGGTGCGAATATCTATTGTCGTGGTCGCGAAGGGTGAATCTGCGCCCAGTGGGGAACTCGATGTCGTTGTTAGTGAAGCAACCGACGCCGATGGCGTTGCCGTACTGCAGTTTCGCCGCAGTAGCGGGTCAATACACACTAATTTGGCCGTTGGTGCAGACGTTGCCAGTGCGAAGGGTCTTCTGGCAAACGCCGGCCTTTCATGTCCCGGGGTCAAGCTATTCGGTCAGGGGTTCGTCCTGGATGATGGTGAGGGGGAATCGCTGCGAAATTCAACCGGCGGGCTGAGTCTCGTTCGAAGATACCTTACTGGGCGCGCTTGGCTAAAGAACGCCGAAGAGCGATGGGTCATCGATGCATTGGGGCTAGATGAGGTCCAACTGAGGGACACCGCGCCGGCCGTCTTTCAGCACTTACTCACCCGCGTGGCCCCTGAACGAAAGGCAAACAATCGCGAATCGTATCGCCGTTATTGGTGGGTGTTTGGCGAACCGCGTCGCACATTTCGCAAAGCACTGCTCGGGCTCCCCCGCCAAATCGTTACGGTTGAAACCTCAAAGCATCGCTACTTTGGATTCGTCGACGCGGATGTTGTGGTCGAGGGAACGCTGATCGTGATCGCCAGCGCCGATGCCGCGGTCTTGGGCACCTTGTCTTCAAGAGTGCACGTGTTGTGGTCGTTAAGCGCCGGTGGAAGACTGGGTGTGGGTAACGATCCGCGATACAACAAGACGCGCTGCTTCGACCCCTTCCCTTTCCCTGCCTGGACCGACACTCAACGTGAACGCCTGCGCACCCTCGGCGAGCAGCTCGACTCGCACCGCAAAGCTCGGCAAGCGCTGCACCCCGAGCTGACGCTGACGGATATGTACAACGTGCTGCAGAAACTGCGCGACCCCGCGCAACCTGCGCTGAACCCGAAAGAGCGCCGCATTCACGACCAGGGACTGGTGAGCGTACTGCGCCAGATTCACGACGACATCGACGTCGCTGTCGCCGACGCCTACGGCTGGCCCGCCGACCTGGACGACGACGCCCTGCTGGAACGCCTCGTGGCACTGAACGCCGAGCGCGCCGCCGAAGAAGCCGCCGGTCACATCCGCTGGCTGCGCCCCGAATACCAGGACCCCGCCCGTCGCAACGCTGACCCCTCGGCCGCCACCTCTGACGCGGACACGGATTCAGACACCGAGACAGACGCAACCCTCGAGCCCACGCAAACCGACATCCCTCTTGCCGAAGCGACCCCCGCTGCCGTACAAGCGCCGAAGTCAAAACGCGGCAAGGGTGCCGCAACCACCACCGTCGAAACCAGCAACCGCCTTCCCTGGCCCAGCACCATGCCCGAACAAGCCGCCGCCGTCCTCCGCGTGCTGCAAGAGCAGCCCGATGCTACCGCAGAAGCTGTGGCCGCGCGGTTCGTGGGGGTGAAGGCTGCGGTGGTTGAGGGGTGGATTGGGGTTGTGCGGGTAATGGGCAGGTAGCCACGGGGAGAGCTCAAGTAGGCAGACCATTCCGTTTAGAATGATGCAGCTGATTGCACTCGCACGCAGCTAACCGAAGGACGCTGGCGCGAGTCCACGTAGAGTCGTTTGAGAGCTGGCCTGCCGAGCAGCTGCCCGTTACGGTTTCGCGGTGCGCATTGCCCACGATACCGGGGCTTGAAGCCGGTGGTCATGGTGGGTAGCAGCCGTTGGCACAGCGGTCTGGCTCAGGTGTCAGATGCGTGCAGCCTACCCACGCCGGGCTTGTATCCGTCATGCCGCCGCTGTGACGGATACACTGTATCCGTCAGCCGTAAGTTTTGACGGATACAGGTGGATTGTGTAGTCGCCACGGGCCTTTGTCTTTTGTGGTGTCATGTCAGTCCCCCTTTACACATTGCAGCCCAGAGCGTTGACGGTGCTGTTTGGCGACCTGGAGAATCAGGCGTTGAACGAAACACACGTGTTGCCAGGCACCCCGGGTTCATTGCTGGAGCGCGAGAACGCCGGCGGTTTTCGCTTTTACGCCAGACAGTACTACGACGCCGACGGCAGGAAACGGGAGCAGTACGTGGCGGGGCCGATCGGCCAGCCCGCGGCCGACGCCGCCGCGGCGGTCATGCGAACGCGGCTTGAGCAGCTTCGTCGCACACTCGCGGATATTCGTCTGCTGGGCCGATCGGGATATCAGGTGGCGGATGCACGGGCGTTCGCAACCCTGGCAAGCCTTCATAACCATGGCGTGTTTCGGGCTGGTGGGGTGGTGGTTGGATCGCATGCAATGGGAATTCTGCTGAATCAGCTGGGTTGCCGAGCGGCAGCCTATGCGACTGAAGACGTTGACCTGGCGCGCCCACAGCCGCTCGCGTTTGCGGAGCTTCCAGCGAAAAGCCTGCTGGAAATGCTGCAGGATTCGGGGATTTCGTTTGTGGAGGTCCCTGCCATGAGCCATCAGTTGCCCTCGACTGCGTGGAAAGAGCCGGGCCGAAGCCGATTTCATGTGGATCTTCTGGTTCCCTCGCCGGACGACAGCTTCCCGATCGTTCCTGTTCCGGAGCTGCGGGCGCACGCGCTCGGACTACCATTTTTGAAGTACCTGCTGGGCGAAACACAGGCGGCTCTTCTGGTTTCTCGTGAAGGCTGTTGCATGGTGCGCGTACCTGTTCCTGAGAGGTTTGCCGTACACAAAATGCTGGTGTCACAGTTGCGAACCGAGCGTTCGGCGAAGTCAGGAAAGGAACTGCTGCAGGCAGCCATCCTGCTTTCGGTGCTTGCTGAACATCACCCCGGCGCGATCGAAGATGCTCTGGAAGCTGCCCCGGAGAGCGCTACTCGTCACCTGCGTGCGGCGGCAGAACAGATTCGCCACCTTGTCGAGCCGGCCCACCCGCGGGTGGTGGAGCTGTTGCATGCCGCGCTTCCGTGATGCGCCGGAACCTACCGTATCGTGGAGTCGACGGCGTTTGACGTTTGTGTTGTTTGGTCATGGCAATGTGGAGTGGCACGAGATGGAATGTATTGACTATGCTCTCCCGACTTCGGCAGAAGCCGTTGCTGGAGGCGCTCGCGTGTACCGAGCTGGTAGCCGTCCCTGACAACAAGGCATGTGATGTTTGATTTGCTCCGCGCGAGGTTCTGGATTGGTGGGACAGCGGCTGTTTCGTGGGCTTTGTGTGTTGCAGCTGCGTGTGGTGACGACAGTGCAGAGACCGTCGAGGCGGACGCTGATCTGGCGGATACGGTGGGACAGGAGGACGGGTCTGCGGCGACTGACAGCAGCGACGATCTGGGTGGTTCCGACAGCGGCGATGGCGCCGATACGGCACAGCCGGCGTTCTGCCCAACGCCCAACCCCGCCTTTTTGGCGGGATGTGAGCCGGTACTCCCGAATTGCGATGCCACGACATCACAGGTGATGGCGGAGTCGTTCCGGGGAACGTTTGGCTCGGTGGGCCCCGACGGTAGCTGTCAGAGCGAATGGCCGGACCTTTGGCTCGCCAACTGCACGGAACCATTGCCCCCCGGCGTGCCTGACCTGCGGGGTTTGTGGGCCGACGAAGGCCATGTCGAGCGTGTGGAGCAGTGCGGAAATCTGGTGATCATTGTCGGTGATAATTACACGCATGGCGGTTATGCCACGGGCCTCGCCGAGGACGGCGTGAATGACGTGCGAGCCGATGGCACTTGCGAGCAGCCGATTCAGGTGGCGCTTCGCTTTGTGGATAACGCGTTGCAGTTTGTGGTGGCTGACAACGTCGTGGTGACACGCACGCTTGAGCCGGCCGCCGATGGCGCGGATGAGCTGGTCTGGCGATTTGGGCCGGGGTTATCCGAGGTGGCGCGCATGCGCCGCTATTGTAGCCTGGCCGATATTCCACCCACGGCGGTGAGCGGCCTGCCCTAGCGCCCGGCGGCTTCACGGTTCCAAGAGACCAACTCCACCCCGGCCGCGCGCAGCGCGTTGGCGGCTTCTTCGGCGAGCGCGTGCAGCGCCCCTTCGACGGACGCTCGGCCGGCCGCCATGACATGTTCGAAGTTGGTGCGGGTGATGGCGTCGCTGATGGATTCACGCACCGGCTGCTGCAACAGCGCATGAAACTCGGGGCTGCCCGGCGACACGAATCGGTCGGCGTTGTCGCGGCCCTTCTTGACGCGCGCCAGCGCATCCAGCCGCACAAATTGAATCGCCGGCAACGGTGAGCGACGCAGCAATGGAATCAGGCCGGGCGCGGTTTCGTGGCGCACGGTCAGCTGTGGGTGAAATGCCGCCAGCGCCAGCACCGAGCGACCGCCGCGCAACGCCTGAAACTCATCGAGCAGCTGTTTGGCGCGGTGCTCCCAGTCGGCCGCCGCACACACGACGCGCGGCACGACGATCTGCATGACCTCGGCGTCGGGAGCATCCGCGAATTCGAGCAACCACGCCGGCAATTCGTGCCAGTGTGTAAGCGGATCGCCGATCGATGGGGCACAGGCCAGCGCTTTCAGCGTGGTACGCCCTGCCAGCCGCGATGAGCGGGCAAACGGGCACCAGCCGGCGCCTTCGATGAAGGTGCCGACCCAGCGGGAATGGTAGTCGAGCGCGATCTGCACGGCGGTAGCGGTCATCGTTCGACGTGTCACCCATTCCTGCGCGCGGGTCAACGGACGCGAGATTGCGAAAAAATGCTCATGAGTCCCAAAAAAGTATCGCGAGCGCGCATCCGTGCCGCGGTCGGCGCATCTGTATGGTTGGCTCGACCCTGTGGCATCTTTACCTTCACGCCCACCGCGGAGGGGATAGCACCGCGGTCTTCGGCACCTGAGGGTGCCGAGCTGATGCACCTGGAGCCGCCGGGGCATCAGAACCACCGGACGTGAACGCCACGCGATCCCTGCTCACCACGACAGCGAGCGGGGGTCGTCCATTTTTGCTGTGCTGCAGGCTGGACACGCCGCTGCAGCAATCCTGTGAGGGCAGGGCGTGCGTGGGTCAGCTCAGGCGAGCTTCTTGCGCAGCTGCTTGAGATCCCACGCTGGGCCGGCGATGAAGCCCAGCGGATCATCGGCGAAAGCGGGGGCCGCTTTTTCGTATACGCCGTGGCCAATGAAGTTCAGGCCCCAGCCGAAGGCGAACGCGCCGGCCGACACGGCCCACACGGGTCGATAGGGTTTGGCTGCCAGGAGTCCGACGGTGCCACCGATAATGATCGGGATGCCGATGACGTGTAGCAGGCGGTTGGTGGGGTGCTGATGGGTGCTCTCGTAGAAAGACTCCGACCACGCCCAGCGATCGGCGAACGTGCCATTGAACTCAGGGTGAGAGGCGCGCCAGGTGGTTTCGAGGCCCGAGAGCCCCCGCGCCACCAGACTCACGGCGGTCATTTTGCGACCCGCTAGCAAGGCGAGCATTCCTCCCGCTGTGAGCGCCAGATCTCGTTTTTTGGGGTCGGCGATGAGGTTGGCGAGCGTCGCGATCATGGGGTGCCTGTGGGGGTCGGTATAGGGAAGCAGAGCGCGTGTGTGTAAGCGCTATGCGTCTGTGGTCAAACGAAAATCTCGCCGGCGGCGTAAAGCGAGCAGGGCGAGTGCGGTGAGTGGAAGCGCGGCGCCGGGCGTGTTGACGGTGCTACAGGAGCTGGAACGTTTGACCTGCGTGCTGTCGTTGTCGCGGTCGTCGTCGGGCCGTGGCGCCGGGTCGCGGTCGGGAACAGGATCGGGGTCAGCGGCGTCTGATTCGCCTGCGTTATCCGGGGTTGCGTCCGACGTGGTGTCGGATGAGCTGCCAGCGTCCGCATCGCCTGCGTCGGGAACACCGGCGTCGCCTGAGCCGGCATCTTCGCCTGTCGTACCGCCGCCCTGCACATCGGTGAACGGGCCGTCGTAGAATGCGACGCGTGGGTCCGAGGTGCTGCCGTCGCCAGGGGCCTGAAAATAGAGTGCGTCCACGTCGTACCAGGTGTTCAGGTCGGTCCCGATGCGTGCGTCTGTGGCGAGCGCGAGTCGTACGGCCCGGATCTCGCCTCGCCATTCCGGGTGTTCATCGAGGGCGACGCGTGCGGTATGCAACGTGCCGTCGCCAGGCATCTGGAAGGTGAGCGTGCGTGTGGAATCAAACGTCTGGCCATCTGCGGCCCACCAGATCTGCAGGGTGTGCACACCTTCATAGGCGCGGTGCTGCAGCACCAGCTCGGTAAGTCGGTCGGCGTCGATGCGGGTCCAGCCGGGTGAGTCGATGGTCGGGTTGGGTCCGACGGCGCGGGCCGCGAGCATGCCCTCGCCGTTGAGGCCGAGCGTGGCGAGATTTGTTGGGTCGGCGTTGGTCCAGCCCTCGACATTTTCGGGGTCGTCGGCCGCATCAAAGAGCCATGCGTCTTTGCTGAGCACGTCGAACTCGTTGAAGTCATTCACGTTTCTGCCGATCAGATTCAAGGCCGGGGCGGTCTCGAAGGAGGTCTGCGGCCCGTAGACGTCGGTGATGGTGCGTAGCCAGCTACGTACATCGGGCTGGTCGATTCGCCCGATACTGGCAGGTCCGGCTGCCAGCGACAGCAGCACCCGTTTGGTTTCGCGCGGCGAGAAGGCGTGCATCATCAGACGGCCGGCCGAATCCAGGCCGTCACGGGGAGGGTTCGCCGGTTCCGAGTCGGCGCTGTTGAGTGTCCAGGTGGCACGGTCGTAGCCGGGATGGTCGGTTGAGATGGTCCAGTTGGTAGCGCCCAGATAGGGAGAATCGAAGGCGAAGCCCAGCTCAACGCCTCGTATCGGCGACGGCGAGTTATTCGTCAGCAGCACCTCGGCCTGAAAGGTCTGCCCTTCGACGACATCGGGAACGCCCGCAGATGAACCCTGCGTGAGCAGATCGGAGAGACCGACCGCGCGCGCATCCAGCTCGACCGCCCATGCGGCTGGTTCGGGCTCCGGGTCCACCGTTCCTCCGCCGCTGGCGGCCGCGATGATATCGCCGAGTCGCGGATACAGCGCGTTTCCGGGGCATTCGGTGCTGCCCCACTCCCGATGCCCGCGTACCCGATCACGATTCAGGGGAATCGCGAAGGTATCGCTGAGCCATTTTACAATGTCGCCGCCGGCTTCGATCATGTTGGCCGGCGGAACGATGGTCGAGAACGTGCCAATGTAGCTGATGCCCACATTGTTGGTGTTCGCGCCACCGGCGTGTGCTCCGACGCGCTCTTCGCTGCTACGGCCCTGATAGACGCGCCCATCGGCCCCGACCAGGAAGTGATACCCGATGTCACACCAGCCGTTGGTGTTCACATGGTACGCCTGAATGGCGCGCAGTCGCTGCGCGACGCTCATGGAGTCGGGGGTCGGTGAAACCGTGTGGTGGATGGTCAGCCAGTACGGGTCGTGTACATCGCCGCAGATGCGGCCCGGGTCGGTCGCGCCCCAGGCGGCACGGGTGACCACAAAACCTGGCAACGTGGCAGCCTGTCCGACCGTGGCGAAGTCGCCCTCGCGCGCGGCGGGCGCTTGCGGCGCAGCGAACGCGGGTGTCGTGACGGGAATGTGTGGCAGGGCGGTGGTGGTCGCACGCAGGTGCTCCGGAACGAGCACTTCCTCGTAGAACTGGGTTCGCAGGAACTGCACACCGTCGGCGTCCATGATACGGATCGCGGTGGCCTCGTGCGGGGGCAGAACGTGGCCCACGTGGGCCATGCCCTCGCGCCAGGTCAGGGTGACCGGTTGCGGTTCTGACCAGATTCCGTCTTGATCCCGGGTGCTTACCTGAAGTGCCCCACTGGGTTCGCGATCGTACATGAAGCCAATTTGCCGGAACGGAACGTCCTGCGTCAGCTCGATGGTGCCGTTGACAGTGGCAGCGGTGACGTCGGCGGCCGAAAGCAGCGCCATCACGTGACCATGGGCATCGCCCTGGTCGTGTGGCTCCTGAATGGCTGGTTCGTTCGCAACGACCGGCAGCGTGCCTTCGTCCGATGCGGCGCACGCGCCAAGAAAGAGCAGAGCAACAGGTTGAATGTGACGAGCGCGCATGAAGAAGCTCCAGCGTTCCGACCATCTGTACAAAACAGCGCGGGGCGATTTCACCTGATTCGACGGGCATGTGCAATACCCGGATGGGCTGCAGGTGCAGGTTTTGTAAGGTCTTGCCATAGGGTTTCCGGCACCGGGTTGCATCCGCCGGGCGACGTGCTAGAGCCGCCGCGCCTCAATCCCGGCACGGCCATGAACCACGCAGCTTCACCCCCGTCTTCCATGGAACGCCGCCTTCTGCGCGAGGTGATGCGAGCCAACAAACAATGGCACCTGATTGAGCCCGATGATCGGGTGATGGTGTGTCTGTCTGGCGGCAAAGATTCGTACGCGCTGCTGGCGCTGCTGCAGAAATTGCAGACGATCGTGCCGTTTCGGTTTTCGCTGGTCGCGGTGAACCTGGATCAGGGTCACCCGGGGTTTCCGCAGCACATGATCGCCGAGCACTGCGAAGCGGTTGGCGTCGAGCACAAAATGCTGAGTGTGGACACCTATTCGATTGTTCTGGAGAAGACGCCGGAAGGAAAAGCGTACTGCTCCATGTGCTCACGCCTGCGCCGTGGCATTCTGTACAACGCGGCGGTGGAGCTGGGTTGCACCAAGATTGCGCTGGGTCACCACCGCGATGACCTGATTGAGACCGCGCTGCTGAATCTGTTTTATGCAGGCAAGCTGGGTTCCATGCCGCCCCGCCTGCAGAGCGACGATGGCAGAAATACGGTGATTCGTCCGCTGGCTTTCTGCGCGGAAGACGACGTGGCGGCCTATGCTGGCGAAATGAAATTCCCGATTGTGCCCTGCAACCTGTGCGGCTCACAGGACGGGCTTCATCGGCAGAAAATCAAATTGCTGCTGTCTGAGCTTGAGGCCCATAATCCCAAGATAAAGGGCAATATGCTGGCTGCCCTGGGCAATATTCAGGTGAGCCATTTGCTGGACCTCGATTTACGTCGCGCGGTGGGTGAATCTCCCACGTGGGACCCGTATCTGGACCCGGCGCCGCCTGTTGCCCAGGTCTCCAAATCTGCGGATTCGACCGACGGAGAATAACCATGTTGCTGACGATTCCCGGCTCCTCGGCGCTCTCTGCTTTTCGCCATGCCCGTACGTTGCACCAGTTGCAGGCGGTCGTGTCGTCGGTTCGTGACGTGCAGGCGGTGTATTTGCATCTCGCGCATGTGCAGGGCGATATTTCGCCTGAGCATCGCGCGGTGCTCGGCCAACTGCTTACGTATGGGCCGCGTGAGGAGGCAGGCGCGCACGCTGGCGTGGGCGTCCATCGGAGCATGGTGGTGTTTCCCCGCCCGGGTACGATCTCTCCCTGGTCAAGCAAGGCGACTGATATCGCGCGACAATGCGGATTGCTGGAAATTGCGCGCATGGAGCGTGGCGTGCTGTGGACGGTCACCTTTGCAGAAGCGCCAACGGAGCGTGAGCTTCAGGACGTTTGTGCGCAGCTGCACGACCGCATGGTCGAGGCTGTGCTGACC
>JAGWVZ010000663.1 GCA_018970625.1 Myxococcales bacterium
CGGGTCAATCGCGACACGGTGGCCGAGAGCGCGCAAGGCGTCGAACACCGCGCGGGCTGTGGCAAGGTCTGGGTAGCGGGTGGTCATTGATACACCTCGCTGAGTCGTTCGACTTTCCGGAGCAACGCTTTTGACGACGACACGCAATCGCTTCCGCTTGCAAGCGTTTCGACAATGTCGCGGACCTGTGCCAAATCTTCTCGTGTCAGCCAGTATTCCCGCCAGCCTTTGCCGCTTTTGTTTGGGCGTCGAGTATCCCAGTTGAGCAGCACAACCTGAGCGTCAGTGAGCTTGATAGATATCATGCTGTCACATCCCCCGTGCGACGATGGGGCACTGGGCCTGTGTACTTCAAGAGTTCCACTCTCGGATTCATCACCACTTGGAACACCTGACCGCAGGTTTCGCACGTCACACAGTGCGAGACAACTCGCCAGCTCTGTTCAAAGCGAAAGAGTCGCTGCTCCAGATGGCACTCCACGAAACTTCCTGTGACGGGATACTCGCCGACCCTTGACTGGCTGCACTCTGGACAGGCGACAGGTATCTTTGCCGTTCGAGGCGTGCTCATTTGGTCACCGCCCCTTCCCCGCGTGCGGCGGCGATTGCGGCACGTGCTTTGGTGACGTATCTCGACTCGCCGATCCGTGCGTCGGCGTCGATCAACGCCACAACGCCTTCCAGCGATTCCAACAACGTGGGCGCGACGGCAAGCTGCTTGGCAATTTCGATTGACGGCATGGCTGACCGGAAGTCGCCGATCATCAGGTACGCTCCGTAGCGGTCTTTTCCGGCTTCGATTCGTGTTTGCGTGTGCATGGTTTCCTTTCGTGTGGTGGGGATTTGCATGGTCAACCGATCAGAGCGGCACCGTTCCTAAGTCGCCTGGTGCTGGATGGCTTCCGGGGAGTTGCGACAGTGCGAGCAAATACGCTCGCGTATCCGTCGCGGTATCCACGACAGAATTCGGTGTCGTGTGGGTAGTCGGATCGTGCGCCGTGGTGCTCGCCGTAGATGACTGCGTTGCGTTGCCCGAAGTCGTATCCATGTTCGTAGCTTCCGTTTTTCATGATTGCCTCATGTGTGGTGAAAAGGGCGGTGACGATTCCCCGCCCGTGGGGGTTGGTTGGGGGGCTGTCATTCGTGGCAAACGGCCCGCACGACTGCGCGGCCACGGACAACACAATCGTCGGCGACGATGTACGCCTTTCGTTCTCGCTCTGCTTCGGTCCTGGTTTCAAATGGTCCGCACAAGGGGACGTCGTCGTCAGGAAATTTCTTGGTCACGTACCACCAATAGACTGTGGCCAGCTTTGTCTGTTTGTTCATCATTTTCATCCCCTTGGCTGGTGTTGGTTGCGACTGCGATGGTGTCATTATCGCTATCGTCCGCTTCGCGTCAAGACCTAAAGCGGGAAAAATCAGGAATTCGGGGGAAATGGCCAAAAACGCGGGAAAACGCGGCCTGAAAACGAAGCGCTACACGAAATGTAGCGCCGCGCTACGCCGGATGTAGCGCCCAATCACGCCGCGTCGGGCCGAAACAGCACGTCAACCGCCCGAGCCGGGGCCACGATCCGCCGGTCAATGTACGAATCCCGCGTGATTGCCGCCGACGAATGGTCGAGAAGCGCCGTTGCGTCCCCGCCAGCGGCCTTCGCGTGAGAGGCCACAGAACGCCGCATGCAGTGGAACAGGTGCTGCCGGTCGTGCGGCAATCCCTCGCGGCGCAGGCATCCACGCCACCGATTTGCGACGGTCTCCGGGCAGCAGTCACGCGGAAACAACAGTGCGTCAGTCGATCCCATCGCCGCAAGGGCCGCGACCGTGTCGGGATGAAGCGTATAGACCATATCCCTCGTTTTCCCCTTGCGGTGAGCGGCAGGGACGATCAACGTGCTGCCGGCAAGTTGCGACCGCTCCGCACGCAACACCGCCCCGATCCGCTCGCCCGTGTCCCAAAGCACGAGGATCAACGCACGGAACCAAATCGCACCAGGCACGCCACCCACGGGCCGACTCGCGTGCTGCGTGGCTGCGATTACGCGGGCCAGCTCCTCGCGGGTCCACGCTACCGGGTTGCGCTTCTCGGTGGGGGCTTCTTCAACGTCGGGAAACGTGTCCAACCAGCGGCGTTTCGCGCAGAACGTCCACAAGGCCACGAGCTTTGCCCGGTAGTCGTTCGCCGTGTGTGCGGAACGCCCCTTGGCGATCACCGACGCAACAAGGTCCGCAATGTTGTCGTCGGTCAAGTCGGCCACGGTTGGCAAGCGCCCGACGAGCACGCCAAGGGCCACGATCGCGCGGCGGAATTTCCCCTCGGTCGTGCTCGCGGCTCCGA
>JAGWVZ010000664.1 GCA_018970625.1 Myxococcales bacterium
GCCCCGCATTGACGCTCCGCTGTTGCCGTTCTTTACCGGCCCGGCCGAATGGACCGTACCCACCCTGATCGCTACGGCTGCGCTGGTAGGCTGGATGCCCTCGGCGGTCGATGTATCGGTCTGGCAGTCTCTCTGGACACTCTCCCGCGGTCGGGATCAGGGCAGCCGACTGGCTGTGCGCGATGTCCTCACCGACTTCCACATCGGCTATGTGGGAACCACCATTCTGGCGCTGTGCTTTATGTTCATGGGAGCCGGCGTAATGTTCGGCAGCGGAGCCACATTCGCCGACTCGGCCGGTGGGTTCGCGACACAGGTCGTCTCGATGTATGCGTCCACCCTCGGCGAGTGGATGAGACCCGTAGTCGGCGCCGCCGCCCTCGCCGTCATGTTCTCCACGACCCTCACCGTCGCCGACGGCTTTCCAAGAGCACTGGCCGCACTACGCCAGCGCATCCGCGGCCCCGAGGAACCCTACGGGGATGAGACCGCGGTCCAGCGCATCGACTACGCCGTCTGGCTCTTCCTGATCTCCGCGGGCGGACTTCTGATCATTCTTCTCGCGAGCGCATCGCTTCGCTGGCTCGTCGATCTGGCCACCACCCTCAGCTTTCTTACCGCCCCCATGCTCTCGGCGCTCAACCACCTGGTGATGCATCAGCCGGCGATTCCGCAGGACGTACGACCCTCCGAGGGCATGCGTCGATTTAGCCTGATCTGTGTAGCCGCACAGGCGCTCTTCGCCGCCGGTTACGTGTACATTCGCTTCTTTTTGTCGCCAGCATGAATTTTTTGATGCGACCCGCAACGGTTACCGGCCGCTGCGCGCTGGTGACCGGGGCGGCTTCGGGCATAGGAGCAGCGCTTTGCAGGGCGTTGCTTGCATCGGGCAACCGCGTGGTTGCCATCGACCGCGACTGGTCCGACCGCGTTGAACCCACCTTTGGCGAGTCGTTCAGCGCGAACGTACGCCTGGTCACCCTCGACGTGCGTCGGAATGAATCGTGGCAGGCACTCGCGCGTGAGCTGGACGACGCAGGATGGACCCCGGAAATTCTGATCAATAATGCAGGCGTTGGCGTCGCCGGTGCGTTTGAAGCGACCACCCTCGACGACTGGGACCGCCTGATCGACGTCAACCTGAAGGGCGTCGTGTACGGCATTCAGGCGTTTTATTCGGGCATGCGGGAACGCGGCCATGGCCATATTGTCAATGTGGCATCGGGAGCGGCGCTGTGCCCCAGACCAGGCATGGCTGCGTACGCGGCGACCAAAGCAGCCGTGTTTGCATTGTCCAACGCACTCCGGGCCGAGGCTGCTGTTTATCACGTCGGCGTCACAGTGGTCTGTCCCGGCTATATTGGCACCCGAATCATGGAAAATACCGGATTTCGCGGCGTGGATGGCGCAGCCATGCAGCGCTCGATACCCATTCGGCCTACCAGCGCCGACGCCTGTGCGGCGCGCATCCTGAAAGCCGTGTCGCGCAACGAGGGCGTCGTGACTGTCGGGCCCGAGATTGCAATCGAGTGGATGCTAAACCGCCTGTCGCCCTCGCTCGCTGGCCGGGTCGCACGGTGGCGAGCCGCACAATTTCGACGGTTTGCCACCACGCAAAACCCTCAATAGAATCCTGTAATGATGCAGGAAACACCAGGACAAGTGGGCCGGGTCTAACCCAGCAGCAGGTCAACCACCTGCGATGCTGCACGCAAGCCCGAGAAATGGGCGCCATGCATGGTCCCCCGATAATCCCTGTTCGTGTGCTCCCCGGCAAGAAATACCCGTTCTCCGACGGGTGTCTCCAGAGCCAGAAAATCCTCGGGAACACCGCCCACCGACAAATAACTGTATGACCCCAGCGTGGTTTCGTCCTGCGACCAGTTCGACGTCGCCACTGCAATAGGTTCCGGTGCATCAGGAAAAGCCGTGCGCAGGGTGGCCATCGCACGTGCGACCCGCTCCTCCTGAGTCAGGAACGCGAGCTCACGAGCGACGGAGCCCGCACAAAATCCCATCAACACGGGCGCGCCGGCCTGCGCCGACAAATCAAAGAACTCTGCGATTCCTTCCCGTTGCGCGCCAACAAACCCAAGCACCGTGGTATCGGGCCAGAATTGGCGCTCAAACTGCAGAAACGTTTTGTCCAGGGTACCCATGCGAATCCGTTGCAGCGCGAGCGACTGACGAGCCGAGAATGGCGGCTGAAACTGAATGACGCCCGCCTGCAAAACGCCGCAGGATACCGTGCAAATCACCGCGTCGAACGTGTCGGCGCCATCATCGGTCGTCACCGAAACGCCCGCGCCTTCCTGTGTAATCGCCGTCACGCGGGAC
>JAGWVZ010000665.1 GCA_018970625.1 Myxococcales bacterium
TACGATTTCATGTTTGCCCTCTCCGTGTGCCTGTTCGGGTACCTCCTCTCCGGTATCATCGGGTCTGTCTTCATGCTTCGTCGCCGCGTCGTGGTGCCCGGAAGCGCCTCATCTCTCGTGCACGCAGTTTTTGACGACGAAGATGAGGAAGGCGACGACGACGACGACCTGAACTGAACCGGGCGCCGTCATAACCACCCCGGTTTCAGACGTCTGCCCGGTATGAGGCATTGGGCAGGGCGCCACTCCGAGACCGCCGCAGCGCCTCTCACAGCGCGCCGCACTTCGTTTCATGACCGCCCTGTCAATCCGTTGCTCTTCGCTCGACCGTCCACGGATCTTCGGGGTAGTCGATCATCTCCAGCGTCAGGCCTTCTGGTGGAGCGGTCGCCCCTGCCCTCGTGCGATCGCGAGCCTCCAGGACTCCTGCCAGCCAGTCCGCGTCGCGCCGCCCTCGGCCGACATCGACCAGAGAACCCACCAGATTGCGCACCATGTACTTCAGGAACGACGACCCGCGCACGTCCACCTCGATGCTGTAGCGACCGACGCGCTGCACCTGAATACTGCGCAGATGTTTGACCGGGCTGCTGGCGTCGCAGCCCGCCGCACGAAATGAGCTGAAGTCGTGCTCCCCAACCAGCACCTGAGCAGCGGCATGCATCGCGTCAGCATCCAGGCGATGTTTGATGTGTGCTGCCGTCCACGCGTGGAGTGGATCAGGGGCATACGAGTCCTGAATCCGGTACCGGTACCACTTGCCCCGTGAGGCGTGTCGCGGATGAAAATCATCGCGTACGGTCTCGATCCGCTGCACCACAATCTGTGGAGGTGTATGAAAATTCAGGGCTTTGTAGATGTTTTCGAGCGTGTGCCGCTCATCGGCGACGAAGGATGCCACCTGACCTCTGGCATGCACGCCCGCGTCGGTGCGGCTTGAGCCCAACACATCGATGGGTTCGCCGTACAGGCGGTGCAGCGCCTCACGCAAGGCCCCCTGAATGGTGGGTACGCCGTGCTGAAACTGCCAGCCGTGAAACGATGTCCCCAGATAGGCCACCTCGATGCGGTAGCGCATCAGAACTCGAACGCCAGACCAATCCAGAGCTGATTTTGCGACAGACTCCAGCTGGTCGAGCTGCCGAAGTCATCGACGCGGGAGAGCATGTATTCGGCAAACAGGTACGAGTTCACAACGCCCACGTTGGTCGCAAACGATGTGGCCATACCGGGCGAGAACGCATCCAGCAGCAGGTGGATGCCGAACGCAGCATGCCAGCCCGAGGTTCCGCCTGACCCCCGGATCGGATCGCCTTCGGTCGCAGGTACTTCGGAGACGTTCTTTTCGGCGTCGCGCGCGGTCCAGAAATAGTAGTCCAGTCCGGCCTTGACCGAGAACGCCAGCGGCACATTGAAACGCCGGTGGAGTACGTCGAACCGGTACACGGCCGAGGCGCGCAACGGAATCACGGTCAACGAGGTTCGATCCGGGCTCTCTTCGCCGTCTTCGGTGACCGCATTGCCACGCACGCGGTTGTATCCGATGTGGACACCGGCGCCGACAGACCCGAAGCCATCCCAGAACTGGCGATCGTATTCCAACTCGACGTTGTAGGGCCGCCGACCATCAAAGGCCGTTGCGTATGGGCTCACACCGTCATCAAACTCATCGTCGATGCCCGGGTTGAAACGCGAGAAGCGAAGTTCAAACGCGTTTTTTCCGTCTGTGGGCGTGTTGAGCGAGATCTCAGCCGATGCCAGCGAGGCGGGCAGCGCGCAGGCCAGCAGACCTGCTGCAAGAAGGTTCTTCATCATGAGCGAGGCCCTCGACGGCGAAGGGTCCAGAGGAGACCCAGAACAGCTGCCGCGCCCATCATGCCGCCATCGGGCACGCGAGCCGAAGAACACAGACCGCCCTGTTCCACTCCGCCCGAGGCGAGGTACTGCTCGTAGAAGTCGCGTGTGGGCGTGGTGACGGCCTGCTCGACGTTCGAAAGTACGCTGCGATTGCCGTCGCTATCCAGCATGACGACGGCCACATTGTAGGTGCGATCCACCTGCACGCCATCCGTCAGCGTCACACTCTCGGTGACAGCCGACTGCGAGCGTGCGCCGACCGTCTCTTCCGGAAAATCCCCGGCGACGAGCTCACTTTCGCTGTAGTAGACGATGTAGTCGTCGGTCTCGTTATCCGTACTGGGCAGGCTCCATTCGACCGAGATGCTGTTTTCGCCTGCGCCGACCGAGTCGAGCGTGGGGGCGATGGGGCGCGACAGGTTCAGATCGACCGAGATCTGCGAGTTGACAAAGTCATTCGCGTCGTCACCC
>JAGWVZ010000666.1 GCA_018970625.1 Myxococcales bacterium
AAGGCGGCGGCCATCCAGGCGTATTACGAGTGGATGCCGATTCGGGAACGGGAGCCGGGCCGCGTCTGGCGCTCCTTCAATTATGGCAACCTCGCCGACCTGATCATGCTCGACACCCGTCTGTGGGGTCGCGACGAAGAGGCCTCGCGCGGCAATATTGACGCCTTTAATGACGAACAACGACAGTTGTTGGGCGCCGATCAGGAAGAGTGGCTGGCCGATCAGCTCGACAACTCCACGGCACGCTGGAAGGTGCTGGGGCAGCAGGTCATGATGGGCACGTACAAGAATGCGCCCGGGCTGGATGCCAACGGCGGAGGCGATATTCTGAATCCCGATCAGTGGGACGGCTATCGTGCGGCGCGCGAGCGTGTATTCCGCATGATTGAGACCACCGACCCGGGTTCGGTGATTGTTCTGACCGGTGATATTCACTCCTCGTGGGCGCATGATCTGGCCCGTGACCCGAATAATCCGGACAGTTATGACCGCGAGACGCAGTCCGGCTCGCTGGCTGTCGAGTTTGTCACACCGGGTATTTCGTCACCGGGCTTTCCGGCGCTGGTCGCCGATGCGCTCGCGCAGCAGGCCATCGACACCAACCCCACCTGTCGTTGGGCGCAGCTGTCGAATCGTGGCTATATGGTGCTCGATATTACGCCCGATCGCGTTCAGAACGACTGGTATCATTATGAAGATGTGGTCGACCCGGACGCCAGCCTTTTCCCCGAGTCGTTCAACGCCGGGTTTTACACCGACTGGGGCACGGGTTTCCTGAAACAGGCCAGTGGCGCCACGGAACCCATCGCAGACGCACCGGCAATCGTCGATTGATTCGGTACATGCCGCTGAAGGGCTAACCCCACGAGACGGCAGACAACCCTACCGGGTGGGAACCGCATGGCCGTGCGAAATGCCGCCGTGCGCAAATGTTGGCTGACCCAGCATGTTGATGGGATGGGCGGTAAGTTCAGAGGAAGGAAGAAATTGAAGAAATCGGGGGTCTTTCTGGCTGGGGTCCACGACGAGTTTTTCGGTCATCACAGAGTTGTATTGCCGAGCCGTGGCCTCAATGGTGTTCCCGTTGAGCACGACCTCCTGATTCATCTTCTCTGGCCACGAACGAAGACCAGGGATCCGACTGTGCTCCGGCGTCAGACACTCGGCCGCGACTGCGTTTTCGCTGGTCGCCCAGATTCCGGTCGCCGTGTTGAGAACGAGGCTCTGATTGCCCGGCGTATGGCCGGGCGTGAACAGCAGGGCAACACCGGGCCCCAGCAAAGTGTCGCCCTGAATGGGGAGTATCGCGCCATCGCGAAGGTTGCGATAGGTTTCATGCTGATACCACACGCGTTGCAGCGGATGCGGGTCCCCCAGCAGATCGAGCTCAGCCTGTTGGGTGATGAGGCGTGCATTTGGGAAAAACCCACGCAGCGGCTGGTCTGGTGAGCCGAGGTCGGGGGCCGGGTCGCGCGTACCCAGCAGGCGCCTGCAATCCTGAATATGCAGGTGGTCAAACGAAAGATAATCCACGTCCTCGGGGTGAATTCCCAGTGCCTGCAAGGGACTGATCAGATCACTCTTTACAGAGGAAATGAGTCTCTCAAATCCCCTGGGAATCGATGCGGCGAGGCGGGCAAAGAACGGACAGTTACGGCCCGTTTCCGCATCGCTGGGCTCCCACAGAAGCGTACGCAGCATGCCTTGCGCGTCGTGCCACTGCACGATGAGCATGCGGTTGGTCATGCTGATGTAGGGAGACCATGTTTTTCCGGCGTGAAGAAACCCGTACTTCGACGGATAGGGGAGTGTCGCCAGGTCCACCGTTTTTACGAATGCCGGGGCGCCTGTCTGCTTGAACCACTGACGAAACATCGGCGCCGCTTCCCGAATGGCGCGCAGCTGCGGACCGGAGTCCGGGGCCGCATGTGCCGCGCGGAAATGAGGGATGATCGCGAAGGGAGCTTCTGCGGTGGTATTCATGACGATGTCCGGCGATCGGGAGACAGGCACAGAGCGTAATGACGAAGAATTTGTACCATGATCACGGCCACATCCAATGACCAGTACCACGCCCGCCGTTCCCTTAATCCTCGTGGAGCGCCAGGAGCGGCTACACCCCTTCGATGATGTTCAGGTACACGGTGATGCCGCGCGCGTCGATGTTGGCCTGAAAAGTGCCCATTTCAGCCTGCTCGGCGCGCTCACCACCAAAGATCTGGTCGTAGTTGACGGTGATATCGAGTGTGGAGAGCAGGCTGTTGAGCAGCTCACCACCGGCCCAGGAGTTCCCAAGAAGGCTTCCGAAGCCTCTCCCACCCGTAATTT
>JAGWVZ010000667.1 GCA_018970625.1 Myxococcales bacterium
CCAGGTCTCGCAGCTCAGCGCGGTGCTCGGCAAAATCAGCCAGATTTCCGTTATGGGCGAAGATCCAGCTGCCGTGTTGAAATGGATGCGCGTTCAGCGGGCTGAGTGTACCCTGCGTTGCCTTGCGAATATGTGCGACCACGGTCTCGGCAGCGACAACGCCCGACACGTGCTGAAAAAGTCCATCGTGCATCGCCGCGGCAGCGCTCTTGATGAGATGCGGTGCGCCGCCCAGATAGTAGGCAACCCCCCAGCCATCCGGGTGGTGCGCACTCTGGACACCCAGCGCATTCTCTGCCCGCACCAGACTGCGGTGGACCTGACTGCGAATCACCGAACGAAAGCCAAACAGTCTGCACATGCGGACACAATCGGGGTGCGGTGTGGGTAGCGGCACAAGAACAGTGACACCCTGAATACGCTCGCGCAACGGGATTTTCGAGCGAAAGCAATCTGGCAACTGCCTACCTGACCGCATTGAAGACCGAGAGGATATTCCCGCTGTGCATGCGCCTCTTGCGATGTTCACAGGTCGGCGGTAAAGGTCGCGCGGGGTGCTCGCCTGGTGATGCCCTGAGTGGCCCGAGAGAAAGCGTCTGGCCTTGGAGGTATGTATGTCTCGTAATCTGCGTCATTTTCTGCTGTTCTCCCTGATCGGAACCTCTGCGTGGGCAATCGGCTGCTCGCTGGATGAATGTGAGACGACCGCCGACTGTGAAGAAGGTGCGACGTGTGTCATTGAGGTTGGCGAGGAGACCGGTACGTGCGAAGGGCCCGACACCAGTGGCACCGACACCGGTGGCACCGTGGACGCAGGTCGTGACTCCGGAACGGATATCGGCCGTGACTCGGGTACAGACCCGACTCCGGTCTGTGGCGGTGACGGCACCTGTAACCCCGATTGTGGCGGCACAGACCCGGATTGCGCCTCGACATGCGATTGCGACAACACAGTCTCGTTCTGTGACAACTCAGGCTCGAGCACAGCGGTGTGCGCATGCGACGATGATTGCATCGGCAGAACGGCCTGCTCAGACGACGGCTTCTGCGATGACAGCTGCCCCGAGGGCAGCGATCTGAACTGCGACTGCAGCTGTGACTACAACGACAACGTCTGCGAGTCCCGCGCGCGCGGCACGACAGAGACCTGCGCCTGTGACTTCGACTGCCAGAACGGCGAAACCGCCTGCGGCGACGATAACCACTGCGACACCTTCTGTCCGGACGGCACCGACCCCGACTGCGATACGGCACCGGAGTGCAGCTGCGACTACAACGAAGGCATTTGTGAAGTGGCCAGCCGTGGCTCCTCCATGGAGTGCATGTGCGACGCAGACTGCGTTGGCGCGGACCCCTGCAAAAACGATGGGCACTGCGACACCTGGTGTCCTGCAGGCTTCGATCCGGATTGCCGCTGAGCCTGTTTCAAGGCCGTGCACGAACCGCGTGAACGGACTCGACGAGCTGGTTGGCAGGGGGTCACGGTTTCCCCCCCATTGTCAGGCGAACCGCTGAGGCCCTTTGGTCGTGCACCATGAAGACGGGGAATCGGGCGCGGGCCTTCCACAGCGACGCTCGCCCTATGGCGATGCTTCGTTCCGCGTCTGCTCGGATTCAGCCGCAGGCAGCCCGACACCCTGCCCGCTTCCTTCAGCAGCTTCGACAGCCCACGCTGGACGCACCACTGGCTCGTAACCTGACCCCGCCTGAGCGGGACTGGCCTGCAACGCCACCACCCAGGGAGCATAGAACTCCACCTCATCCGGATGCACCGCACCGATATCGGCCAGTCGTTGCAGCATGGTTCGTGTTCGCTCCGGCCACCATCCCCGGTCGGGAGAATGTCCCCTGCGCAGATAATTCACGCCGTCGCGAGGCGAAGGCTTCAGGTTTGCCAGAAAGATCGCCTCAAGCGGGGTGAGCAGATGCGGTGGTTTGTTGAAATAATAGTGTGCTGCCGCTTCGATTCCGTAAATGTCAGGGCCAAATTCAATACAGTTCATGTAGTATTCCAGAATTCGCTCCTTGCTCACCCGCTCATACATCGCCCACACGAGCACCGCTTCCTCCAGCTTACGGCTGAGCGTTTTGGCCCGAGACAGGAAAAGGTTCTTCACCAGCTGCTGCATGATGGTCGACCCGCCGGAGACGTATCGTCCGCGTTCGATGTTTAGCGCCACCGCCCGGCGAATCAGACTCAGGCTGATCCCAACCCCGTTGTAGAAACCCATCTCTTCACTCAAATACATCGCGGCGGGGACGTAGCCCGGAAGCGATGACAACAGAATCCATGAATCAGAGCCGGGACCCACGACAATGTCAGCACG
>JAGWVZ010000668.1 GCA_018970625.1 Myxococcales bacterium
GCGTGACCCGCTCGAACCCGCCCAAGTCGTACGGGTCGTCCGTCGACCCCCACATCAGCCACGACTCCGCCGCCTGACCGACAGCGCCATAGTGCAGTTCCCGGCCCTCCGTCGCAACCGAGAACACGTTCGGCGCGAAGAACGACGGCCGCTCCGCCTCATACGTGTTCGCGACATCGCGCGCCGCATTCAGCCACGACACCGACGCCTTCACCGGCGTCTTCGTCTCGATCACCACCAACGGGATGCCATTCACCCACAGCACGACGTCGAACCGTCGGCCACTGCCCTTCGTCCCGAACGCCACCTCCTCGCTCACGACAAGCCTGTTCGACGCCGGGTCCTCAAAGTCGATCAGACGCAACGGAACATGCTGCTCCGTCCCGACGTACCGCACCGTGTGATCCCCCCGCATCAGCGTTGTCATCCGCTCATTCGCCGCAAGCAGCCCCTCATTGTTCGCCGAGAGAATCACCGACCGAATCAGCGGGAGAACCTCATCAACACGCCCCGGCACCTCTGCGATAGCCGGGTTCATCCGCGTGAGCGCCTCGATCAGCCATTCCTCGCACACCGTGTCCGTAACGGTGCGCGGCAACTGATTCGGGCCGACATGAGTCCACCCCAGCGAGACAAGTCGCTCGACGAGCCACGCCTGAACCGTCGAAGCCTCCGAGAACCCAGACATCAGGCCACCTGCCCAAAGATGCCGTCGTAGTTCGCGTCCACAGGAAGATCGCCCGACAGCAGCGAGGCGAGCAGTGCAGTGCGAAACGCATGCAAGGCGGTGGCCTCGCTTCCAAGAGCATCCACGCATTCGGAAAGCCCGAGTGACGCGGAGCCGAGTGGTGCGGACTCCTCGCTTGGGGTAGCGACAGGCAGTGCGCTAACAATCTGGGAGTTGAGATTGAGCATCGTCGTGCCAACAGCGTGCTCCACCAGCCAGTCCGTCACAGCCGACCCTGAAATCGACTGAAAGACTTGTGCACCATCGACGGTCGCGGCGGGCCGGAACCTAATACAGCCAGTTCCGCACAGCCACCCTTCTTCGGTCGAAGTAATGAGGGCACGCTTTGACAAATCGCCGCGTCTGGGGAACACAATGTCACCCGCTTGTAGACGATGCCGTGACAGTCGGTTAGCGACCTCAGCACTGACCCGCTTGACCTTCTCCATACTCACGCGGCCACCTACTAGATCACGCGGCATCACGACGGGCGTGCCGTCAACGGTGTATTCGTGCGCATGCAACTGCGACCCAAACGGCCCGATTTGGATTCCATCCGTCGCGGCGAGGTCGGATAGGGGTGTCAGATCACTGCCATCCATCATCTGCGCCCGCGTGAGTGCCAGCACGTCGGATAGGCGCTCTCGTTCTGCTCGCAGGTTCGCTAGGTGGTTGTCGAGGTGGGTCATCAGGTCCACGATGCGGCGCTGAGCGGGTAGGGAGGGGACTGTGGCCTCAATACCCAGCAGACCCTCCGCCTTTGCTCTCTGTCGGCTCCCAGTGGTCCCTACAGCCCGCTTTTGGAGTTCCTCCCAGAAGGGCTGCGATTGACAGATTAGGTGTAGGTACCTCACGTCGAGGTCCGGCCCAGAGGGGGTTAGGACAGCGAACTCTGTCGAGCAGACCGCATTAGGTGCACCAGTGGCGAGCCATACGCGAGGGATGCGGGGATTCAGAAGGGAGACGAGAACTGCGTCTTGCCCAACAACGAACTTGTGGCTCGCAATGCTGCTGGCGAGTTCCAACGCAGGTTTATCGGTCTCGTCGAGCACCGGGATGCTGTAGTGGATAAGTGGCTGGTCACCGAGGAGCCGTGGGTCTAGACGTTGACGGCCCACTTGTACGAACCGCGAGAGAGGCGCATTGACCCACTCGTCACTCATCGAACCCACCAAGGTCCGCGATGCCTGCGACTCGGAGTCGCTCGAACAGTGCGCGTTCGGATTCGATGCGGGCTGCTCTTGCCTCCTCGTAGGCGAGGAGTGCGGTGGGCAGGTCGATGGTGTCGGCTGCCGCCGTCTTGATGTAGCGGCCGATGTTCAGGTCGAAGCCGTTTGCCTCGACCTCGGTGAAGGGGACGAGGCGAACTTGCACGCCGCCTTCGCCGTCCGGGTCGTCACCGGTTTCGTAGGCGGTGAGGATGGCTTGGATGTCGTCGTCGCCGATGGTGTTCTGGTTGCGTCCCTTGGTGTATCGCTGGGACCCGTCGATGAACAGGATGTGCTTGCGCCGCTCGACGGGCTTGGCGGCCCGGAAGATGAGCAGGCAGGCAGGTATCGAGGTGGAGTAGAAGAGGTTGCCGGGCAGTCCGATGATGGC
>JAGWVZ010000037.1 GCA_018970625.1 Myxococcales bacterium
TTGGGCTGGTGTCGCCCTGCGGGATCTTCATGATGTCGCCCGTCTCGACCTGCCAGTAATAGACCGTTCCGGCCAGACTGGCGTCGGCCGTGTAGAGGATTCTGGCGTCTGCGATGTTGACCTCACCCGCGTCGATGCCGGGGCGCCCGGAGAGTTCCAGCACAATGGGTTCACCATAGCCCATGGCCAGCGCGTCCCACTGCGGCTCGCTGAAGGTGAAGTTTGGCTGTGTCGTGTACACATCGAACAGCACGTCATCGGACCGCGTCATGCGAAGATGGAACAGCGTGTTGCCGTTCGCGTTCCACTGCAGCACCGGCGGTACCATGCCTGCCGGGAACAGGGTGCCGTCTTCCGGGTACTGCCATTGGGGGGCGGCAGCGGTCGTACCGGCGATCGGGGACTCCAGCGCGGCGACGACTTCGGGTCCCAGGCCATCCAGCAGCTGCTGTTGCGTAAGCTGCACGCGGATCTGCGCGGTGACCTCCAGCTCCTCAACCCGGGTGCGTACCGTGGTGACACCTGGCAGGGCGCCGGTAATCGTCGCGGTGCCGTTGCGAGCCACGGTGACCCGCTCGGGGTTGTCTGATGTCCACGGCAAGTCACGAACCAGTGGTTCCACCCGCCCATCCGACCACTCACCCCAGACCACAAGCGAGAGCGTCGCGGGCACGTTCAGGCCGGTCCTCACCACGCTGTCTGCGGGCACTACACTGGCGCCCGTCAGTCGTACGTCCGTGCTCGTGTCGGGCACCGCCGACGCATCATCGCCGCCCTGTATATCGCCAATGGGACGCCCGCCCGCGTCGGGCCCATCGCCCGCCGAGCCTCTTCCGTCCTGGTCTGAACCTGCTCCAGCGTCGCGGCTCTCGTCGACGATCAGCGTGCTCTCGGCGCTCGAGCAGGCCGCCAGCAAGAGCAGCAACGCAGCAAGGATCGGCCGAGGCAAAGGTGCGCCGCTGCGTGTGGTGGCCTTTCTCATGTCGGTCTCCCTGAAGCCGGCACCGGAACGTGATGTGCGTTGAATAACACCTACTCGGCCACGCGTACACCGAGTCCCTGCTCAATGACAAACCGGTGACCCGCCGGAAGCGTGAACTCCTCGGTCGTCGCAGCGCCATCGGGCCAGGTCACACGGACGGTCGCTTCGCAGGCGCTGCCGAGGCCGAAGTGTTGCACGAGGTCATCCTGTGCGCCGTAGTGACCGTAGCCGGCCTGCACCTGCCGGGTTTGACCCAGCGCGCCGGCCTGCACCTCGATTCGGGCACCGACCGCGCTTCGGTTGGAGTTTCCGGTGCCCAGCACCTGGATCTGCAGCCAGTTGGATTCCGCGCCCATCTGGTTTTCAAAAAACCGAATATTTCCGGTTTCATAGCAGTTGTTCGGCGCCGCGGCGTCGCAGCGGGCGAGGCTGTGGCCCACCACAATGTCCAGGTCACCGTCGCGATCGAAGTCGGCCGCCGTGACACCGTGGCTGCGGTTGTGTTCGAAGAAGTCTTCGACGGGCACAGCCTCGAATTCACGCTCGCCCACCTGCATGTACAACAGGCCACGGTTGCCAGCATAATCGCTACCGCCCAGGTAAATGTCCAGGCGGCCATCGTTGTCGGCGTCGAAGACGGTCGCGGTCATGTGGCCTTCGTCCCATCCCCCTTGCGTTACGCGTTCTACCAGCATGCCGGTTTCTTCGCGTGAGGGGCGTTCAAACCTCACATCGGCTTCGCGCGTGTTGAAGAGGATGCTGCTCTCATCGGCCCCGTCGCCCGCCCACCAGTGCCTGATCTCGGTGGTCACGAGGTCGAACCAGCCATCGCCGTCGAGGTCGGCGCAGACGGTGGCGCCGCTGTTGCCGCCCAGGCGAAAAGGCTCGCGGTCCGTGTTGTGCTGCCAGTTCGGTGAGCTGCAGGTGATGGCTGGTCGGCCAGCGGCATCGCAACCGTCGGCGTCTGCGTTGCCCTGACAGTAACACATGGCGAACTGGTTGTTCTCCCAGGTGAAGTTGTCGTCGTACGCGTAGCCCGAGGCGACCGACTGGTTGCGATAGACCACCCCATCGTCGGCAGCGAGGCCCTGCCACAGGTGATTGGGGGCGCGACCATAGCTGGCAGCGAGCAGCTCGCTGATGCCATCATTGTTCAGGTCACAGGCTGCTGCAGACCAGGCGCGGGAGTGCGCGCCTGCCGCGTTGATGACCTCGATGTCGTCCCAGTCCGCCGTTGTCAGGCCCGCCTCGGCGGTCACGTCCACGAACTGGCCGTCGCCGCTGCCCCGGAACAGCCGGTCCTGCGCGAACGTGGTGCCGTTGGCCGGGTCTTCGTAGTTGTGATGCGCGACCCACAGGTCCAGCAGACCGTCCTGATTGTAGTCCACGAACGACGCGCCTGCGACGGCATCGACCTCATCGGGGCGTCGAATCGGGTTATCGACTGAAGTCAGGAAAAATACGCCATTTCCATCGTTCAGTAGAATCTCTGACCGCTCGTTACCGGTTAGCGTGTTGTCGACAGTGCTAATTCCCGAAAATACATCCAGATCGCCGTCGTTGTCGACGTCACCAAACGCGACAACGTCCATGGGCCGCCCAAGGTTGGTGTCGTCCAGGTAGCGCCAGTCCAGAATGCCCGACGAGACGGTGACGTCTTCGAATCCCTGCCCTTGAAGGTTACGCAGCAGGTGAATGGTCTTTGGTGTATCAGCGTCGAGTGGTTCGATACGCGTACCGCCCTGCCGAACCAGCAGGTCCACCCAGCCATCGCCGTCTATGTCGGCGGCGTTGAGTCGCACCCCGTTCACGCCGTTGAGGTTCCAGTCGGCTGTGGCCTCGACAAACATGCTGGTGCCGGGTTGCCAGGCGCTGCCCGAGCGGCAGACGGCGCTGGGCAGGGCGTTGCCAGAATCGGCAGTAGCGCCATCGACAACGTCGGCCACATTCACGTTGTTGCTACCGGTGGCTGCGTCTTCCGGGTTGGCAGCGCACGCACCCAGACTCAGCACCAGGAGCGACGAACAATAGCGAAGGCTGCGGATGATGGCGGACATGCCAGACTCGGGATGTGGGGCAGGGTGCAGTCGGAAGTAGCGTCTGCACCCGACGTTGACAATCACCCCGACGACAACGGCGCGTCGTTACCGCGAGGGGCTGGACGCGGCGCCAAAGAAGACCTTGTCCACGTTGGCGACCTCGCGGCCCGCGCCGGTGATCGGGTTGATCTCGATGACCTCGCCGTTGCTGGTGAAGCCGAACAGGTAGCCGTAGGCGAAGGTCAGGCCATAGACGCCCACAAACCCGATCTGTCCAATGAGGGTTGCGGCTCCGCCGCCGTCGGGGCTGGCGTCGATGACCACGAGCTGGTCGGTTCCGCTGGGGCCAGCTGCACGCGCCGACATAAACAGCGTACCATCCTTGTTGATGACGCAGTCGCCTGACGAGGTGTAGTCCATGGACCCAATCGAGCGAGCCATGCCACTGCTCAGGTCGATCTCGTAGGTTTGATTGCTGGCGGTGACGTAGCCGATGTCGGGGTTCAGAATCGCCATGCCGTTCGCGCTGGCGCCGATGCCGTGTGAACCGACCGTTACCCACGACGGATCGTCGTAACGAACGAGCGACGTGCTGGTGATGCCATACAACGTGCCGTCCGGCGCGGTGTCGAAGTCCAGCAGCGTCACCGACGACTCGGCGTACAGAATGGGGGGCTCGCCGCTGAAGGGGTCCACGCGGTACACGGCGTCCGACTCATGGGCGAAGATGTAGCAATCGACCCCCTCGTTGACGCTCCCGTTGCAGTTGTTGTCGAGAAAGTCACAGGCTTCGCGGGCGCCCGGGTTGACAGCGCGCAGGGTGTCGTCGCAGTCGTCGCCGACCAGCCCGTTGCAGGTCAGGCCCACCGCGACAAATCCGTCGCCGTCGCGATCGCAACGCGGATCAACCACGGGGCCAGTGTCGGGGCGAACGTCGTCTGAGCCGCTTGTGTCGGTGGTCGTGCTGCCGTCGGACGTAGCGTCGGTGGTCTCTCCGTCGGGCGTTGCATCGCCGGGTTCGTTGGCGTCATCGGGCGAGCCGCCGGCGTCGTTATCAACGCCCCCGTCATCGGTGGAGTTGTTGCCGGAGTCCGTGCGACCGACTTCCGGTCGCAGCCCGGCATCGGCAGCGTCGTCGCTGACCTCGGTGTCATCACCGCCACAGGCGATGAACGTAAGAGGGGACAGCAGGCTCGGAATGAGCACAGAGAGAAAGCGGTGCGAAGGCTTCATGTGGTTTTGACGGGCTGGTGCCGAAGACACAGGATTAGTGAGCGGTCGGGTTCGTTGTCTGAGCAGGATCGACGAACGCGATGATTTTACCGGAGTCACTGAAACGAATACGACGTGGAATCGGCTGCCCCGACTCAAGCGCGTGCAGCGTCTCGAAGAGCGCGCGGCGAATCTGTGCGGGGGTAAAGGGCTCCATCGCCGTTTCGCGGAGTGTCGAGGCGGCGTCGATGACACGTTCGGCGTCCGGAGGATCGATCACGCAGCGAAACACGCGACCGTGCGCGGTGCGTTCCGTTGTCTCCTGCGACGTGGACAACTCTTCGAAGAGTTTTTCGCCGGGCCGCATGCCGTGAAAGACGATCGGGATGTCGATATCGGGGCGCAGACCGGAGAGTCGAATCAGGTCGCGCGCGACATCGATGATGTAAACCGGTTCCCCCATGTCGAGCACAAAGACTTCGCCTCCCTGTGCGAGCGCGCCCGCCTGGAGCACGAGCTGCGTCGCTTCGGGGATCGTCATGAAGTAGCGGCGCATTTCGGGATGCGTCACTGTGACGGGCCCGCCGGCTGCGATCTGTTGCTGAAAGATCGGGATGACCGAGCCATTCGAGCCCAGCACATTGCCGAAGCGTACGGCGGCGAGCACCGTACGGCTGCGTGCATTCTGGGACTGCACCAGCATTTCGGCCATGCGTTTACTGGCGCCCATCACCGAGGTCGGGTTGACGGCCTTGTCGGTTGAAATGAGCACGCACGTCTGAACGCCGGCGTCCTGCGAGGCCTGAATGACATTCCACGTGCCCACGATGTTGTTTTTGATGGCCTCGGATGGGTTCTGTTCCATGAGCGGTACGTGCTTATGTGCCGCTGCGTGAAGGACCAGACGAGGTTCATACAACTGAAAAATCGCCTTCAGGCGCACGGCATCCACCACGTCGGCGACGACGGGCTCCAGCCGCAGGTCCGGATACTCGGCCGTGAGCTCGCGTTCGAGGTGAAACAGCGGGTTTTCGGACTGCTCCAGCATCACAAGGCGCCCCGCACCGAAGCGCGCCACCTGCCGACAAAGCTCGGAGCCGATCGAACCACCGGCGCCGGTGACCAACACCGTCTCGCCCGAAATCAGCCCCGCGATCTGCTCATCGTCCAGACGCACCGGAGGCCGGCCCAGCAAGTCCTGCAGGCTGACGTCACGAAGGCGCGAGACCGAGACGCGCCCCTGCACCAGATCTTCGGTTGGCGGAAGGATGCGGTACCCAACGTCGTTAGAGGAGCAGAGCGACACGACCCGACGCGTGATGTCGCCGGAGTTCCCCTCCAGCGCGATGATCACCTGGTCTGCGGCCAGTTTCTGCACCAGACGAGGCAGGTCGTCGATGCCGCCTACGATCTGCAGGCCGCCGATGCGACTGCCTACATATCGCGTATCGGGGCTGACCATGCCCACCAGGTGAATGCCCAGACCTCGGCTGCGACTCACTTCGCGCACCAGATTCTCGGCCGTGGCGCCCGTGCCCACCACAAGGCAGCGCTTCGCGGATTCGTTGCCCTGCTGCGATAACGTGCCTCGACGCTCCCGAAACACGCGGATTCCTACCCGGAGTGTCGCCAGCAGTGTCGCGGTAAACATGGCGTCTACCACGAAGACCGTCCGCGGAAACTCACGCAGGCCTGCGATGTACACCAGACCTCCCAGAATCAGCAGCGACAGCAGGGTGGCGGCGGCGAGGGTCAGCAGGTCGTCCAGCGACACATAGCGCCACCAGCCCGAAAACTGCTTCATCAGCCCGAACACCAGCAGCTTGGTCCCCACAAACAAGGGCAACGTCAGCTGCAGCAGCCGAATATAATCCGGCGGGATGCTCACATCGAAGCGAACGGCAAACGCTGCCAGCAGCGACAGCGTGAACACCGTCGCGTGCGTCAGCATGATCAGCCCGCGCCGATGGCGGATGAGGGTCTCTTCGAGCAAGAACGCACCTGCGAAGACAGGGATAACGACAGAGCAACGTCGAGATACATGGCCGTCGAGCCCGCTTCGGTCGCAGGCTCACATTGGCTCTTAGCAGCTAGCCGACCCGCCGATCCCGCGCAACCACAACGGCCGTAAATTCGCTCGCTTGCAGCGCGCTGTACGGTCAGGTGGTGCTGCGCGTCACTCCGTCCGGCTCGGGGCCGCACGTCTCTTCAAAGCGAGATTCCAGCGCGATCCCAAGGCCCAGCGTGATGCGGTTCAGCATGTTGAAGTACGCCGCCACCATGCTCGTATCCAGGATCGCCTCGTCCGACCACCCGGCAGCCCGAAGCTCTTCGATCTCACGCTCCGACTGGGTGGGGGAATGCGTAAGGCGCTGCGCAAACTCCAGCAGTAGCTTGACCGGTGCGCTCAGGCTCTCGTCTGGCAATTCTCCCCGCGAGAGGTGCTCCAGTAACGCAGCCCCAACTCCCAGCCGGCGCAACGACTCTCCGTGGTGGTGTATGCCGTAGCTGCAGTTGTTCGCTGCCGACACCACCACACCGATCATCTCGCGGGTGCGTCGGTCCAGTTCGCTCGGGCCAAACAGCAACGTCCTGTACAGCTCAAAGTGCGCAGCCAGCGTATGGGCGTTCAGGGACTGAACCTTCATGACGTCTGCCACCCCGCCACGGGTGTGCGCGATCTTCTCGTACGTCTCCCGGAGCTGACCCTGTGCACGGTCCTCGTCGATGATCCGAATGTACGCCATACGCTCCATCGTCACGGTTGTCAGAGAATAGGGACCGTCAGGATGAACGATCCACGTGCATGTGCCAAGCGTTCTGGTATCGCTGGCAGAGATCTTCACGCTTCTCGCCCGCTGCGCCCCTGTTGTGCGCCGGCTGATGTACGCCCTTCCACGGATCGTTTCGTGTCCTTGCTCGACTTCAGCGCCGTCGATGTGCGCTATGGCAGGCAGCCCGCGCTGCTGCAGATCGACCTTCAGATTCTGGAGGGCGAGGTGCACGTGCTTCTGGGCGCCTCGGGTTCTGGAAAAACCACCCTGCTGCGCACCATCGCGGGCCTCGAGTCGGCCTCTGCCGGATCGATTCGCATGCAGGAGCTCGAGCTCGACGTCCCCGCCCTTCGACGCGGCGAGCGGGCGGTCCTGCCGGCCAACAAACGCCCGGTCGCGCTCGTCACACAGAACGTCGCGCTGCTCGATCACCTCACCGCCGTCGGAAACGTCGCCGCTGCGCTACCAAAAGGTGACCGTGAGGCCGCGCGCGAGCTGCTGCGGCGGGTGGAGCTGCTGCATGTCGCCGACCGGTTTCCGTCGGAGCTCAGCGGCGGTGAACAACAACGCACCGCCCTCGCCCGGGCGCTCGCCCTGCGACCCCGGCTCATGCTGCTCGACGAGCCGTTCGCCAACCTCGACCCCGCCCGCCGCGTTCGTATTCGGCAGCAGACCTTTCAACACCTGCGCCAGCACCGTATTACCACGGTCCTGGTGACGCACTCGGCCGAAGAGGCCTTCGAGGTCGCCGATCGCATGACGATTCTGCACGCCGGGCGCATCGGTCAGACCGGCACACCCGACGAACTCTACCGCCGCCCTGCCTCGTCGCTCGTCGCGCATGCGCTCGGCGAGGTACAGTGGCTACCGGCGACGCGCCACGCCGAACACGCCGTGCAAACCACGCTCGGTATCCTTCGCACCGCTGCGCCAGCCATCGATGGTCCGGTGCTGCTGCGCCCCGAACAGGTGCTGCTCAGCGAGACGCCCACCGATTGCAGGGCGCGAGTCGAACGCACAACCTTCCTCGGGACCGACTGGCGCGTGCATCTGACGCTGCCCGATGGCGCACCGCTCGTTGCCCGCACTCCCGGCTGGACGGCCCCCGAGGGCGACGTCTTTCTGCGCGTGGACGCCGTCTGCGTGCAGCCGGAGCCCGACCCGGATTTCGACCAGCGTCCGGCGACTTCACCCGCCGGTGAATAACGCGCGGTGCCACGCCGTCTAGGGGCCTGTGAGGTTCATCCCGCGCCGGTAAGGCCATCCGGGTCTGTTATGACACCGTTGGTTGTTCGCGCGGCGTGTTTCACATCTGTCCTGTTTTACGTCCGGAGTACGCTATGAAATTCGATACCAGCACCTCGTATCGCCGTCTGAACAGCGGCGCCATCGCGCTCGCCGCGCTCGCTTCGCTCGCCCTCGTCGGCTGCGACGAACTCGACAGCCTCATTGGCGGCCCCGTCGTCAGCATCTCGACGCCGACCATCGGCCAGAACATCACCGGCAACTCGGTTCAGGTCGCTGGTTCTGCCACCGACACCGAAGGCATCGTCGCGCTTACCTACACCCTGAGCAATCAGGACGGGCAGTCTGACCAGCGCAACGTGCTGCCGTTCTACGACGCCCGCGTCGGGCTCTTCGACTTTCAGGTCAACGACCTCTCCGATGGTCAGAACACCATCGCGGTCTCGGCCACCGACGTCGACGGTAATGTCGACACCGCGCTCGTCTCGTTCACCGTCAATGGCGGCCTCGCCGATGACTTTGGCCTGGTGCTGAACGCGCCTGCCGACGGCACCATCGTGGGCGAGCCCACCGTCACCATCACCGGCACCGTGACCGCGTCCGATGAGCTGGCTCGGCTGGAATGGGCTTCGGGCGACACCACCGGCGAGCTTACCGACACGCTCGACGAGCTGGGCTCGTTCGAGTTCGTCTTTGCCCCGCTCGTAGAGGGCGCCAACACCATCACCTTCACCGCTACCCCGGTGACCGGAACGCCGGTCGAAGCCACGCTCACCATCAACTACGTGCCCGACATGGGCGAAGAGCTGGTTGTGACGCTCAGCAACCCGACCGCTGGCGCCGTCATCAGCGGCGAGGGCCTCATGGTCATGGGTGCCGCAGCGGGCCCGGCCGAGTTTACTGCGCTGCGCTACACCCTGAACGGCGGCGAAGTGGTCGAGCTCTCGTCTGACCTCTTCGTTTACGAAGGCATCGAGCCGCCCGCCCCCGGCGAAGGCTCAGGAACTCCCGATGAAGGCTCCGCAACGCCCGACGAAGGCTCTGCAACGCCCGATGAAGGCTCTGCAACGCCCGATGAAGGCTCCGCAACGCCCGATGAAGGCTCTGCAACGCCCGATGAAGGCTCTGCAACGCCCGATGAAGGCTCTGCCGAGGAACCCGTCGAAGAAGGTCCGTTCGCTGCCACCTTCGAGTTTGGCATCGAGGCCGCGGCGCTGGTCGAGGGCGAGAACACCCTGATTGTGACCGTCGTTGACTCCGCAGGCACCGAAGCGTCGGCCGAAGTCGCCTTCACGTTCGAGGTAGAAGCCCCAAGGCCCCTGCCCACGCCGATTCCGGCCGAGTGTGCACCGTTCATGTCCGAGGACTTCGAAGGCGATGACTTCAGCGACTGGACCCTGACCAACGTGTCGATCGCCGACTACGGCGCCGAGGGCGCTCTTCCTGCCGACACGCTGGGCGCCGAGGGTGCGCGCTACCTGGCTGGCGGCGAGGGCGAAATGTCGATGGTGTCCATGACCCTGGACCTGTCCTCTCTGCCGGAAGGTTCAACCCCCAACGTGTTCTCACTGCGCGCAGCACTGGGTGGTGCTCCGGGCAGCCAGGACTTTGCCGGCATTCGACTGAGCGCACTCGACGCCGATGGCGTGGAATTCTCCATCTTCGAGTCGCAGCAGGGCGCACCGGTTGCCGAAGACCCTGCGGCGCTGGCGCTCACCGAGATACTGGAATTTGTGCCCCTGGGCGCCGCGACGCTTCGCCTGGAGATCTTCTTTGAAGACAGCGACGCGGACGGCAGCTTCGATGTCGCCGCCGACGCCTTCGCGCTGTACCTGCTGAACGCCGACGACTCGTGCCTGCAGGCCGCCCCGGTCGATGAAGGCAGCGGCGCAGCACCGATTCCCTGAAGCCGCAGGCTCCTCAGGCAACTGCAACCGAACGCCGTCCCACACCGGGGCGGCGTTCCGCGTTTTTGGCAGGGCGGTGGTCACACCCGACGCTACGAGAGGCACCGCCAGTGCGCTCCGGTAGCACGGCGTCACACCGGGCCGCTGCCCCCACTACGACAGCGGATTGACCAGCCCGCGCAGCAGGTTCCACCCTGTCGAGATGTCCAGCTTCAGGCGCCGCCTTACGCTCCGCTTACCCGCGACAGCCAGCTGAATGTACAGCGCCGCCGTCAGCATCTCGACCAGATCATCGATCGGCACATCACGATGACCGAGCCAGTCCAGCGCTGCAGCTTCGACATTGCCGATCCAGGCGCGCGCGGCTAGCCGCGCCAGTGGCTCACCGTCACCGCCAATGTGGGTGAGAACCGTCTTCACCACCTGTTGTCGGGCGTCTTCGAGAATCCCGTTGATGATGTCGTCGACCCCCAGGCCTCCGTGCATCAGCGCCAGATAGGCGTCGGCGCGTTCGGTCACAAAGTTCAGAAAGGCGTGCAGACCGCGCTTCACGTTCTCGGTCGCCGGGCTCTTTGGGTCCGGGTTCAGTGTGAGCAGCACGTCGTTGGCGGCCTTGCGCACCACCTCGGTATAGAACAGCCGCTTGCTGCCAAAGTAATGATATAACAGACCTTTCGATATTCCCGCCTCGCGGGCGATGTCGTCGATCGCCACCTCTTCGTACGACCGCGACGCAAAAAGCTTCAGACCGAGGTCCAGCAGCTGCTCGCGCCGGTCGTCCGACGCCAGATAGTTTCGGGTGCGTTCGCCAGGCATGGTGCTCGGGAGGCTTGGGCGCAGTAGTCCAGATACGGCCGCCCTGCTATCACGGTTCGCGGTCGGCGACCATGAGCTCGAAGCAGGAAGCACTTGACGAATTTGCCACTTGAACCGAATTCAACTCCCGCGTTGAATCCAGTTCAACTCTGCTGTGCTCCCCAGCCGAGCGGCCACGTTACCCCGGAGTTCATGATGGTCTCTGTTACCAGCGCCTCTCCCATTCATGCGCTCGTCGTCCGTCGCATGGGGTTCCCGTTCGATGGCGTGCCGCGGTACTGGTTTGGCAACTCGGCCTTTCGCACCCATCTGGTGAATGGCATCAACTTTGTGTTCCCCGCCGGGGAACGCTTCTTTATTCGCAGCGTGAACCACTACAGCAACCTCGTCTCGAAAGAGATGCGCGAGCGTATCCGTGGTTTCGCGGGGCAGGAGGCCATGCATCAGGTCGAGCATTTACGCTTCTTTGCCACGCTGGAGCATCAGGGGTACGAGATTCAGAGCTTCATTCAGTGGTATGAACGCGTCGCGTACGACTTTATGGAGCAACGCTTCCCGCCCGAGGTGCGGCTCGCCACCACCGCTGCGCTCGAGCACTATACCGCCAGCATGGGCGAGTTTGCGCTCAGCAGCGGTCTGTTCGACGCCGCCCACGACCAGATTCGCGACCTGCTCATGTGGCACGCCGCTGAAGAGATCGAACACAAGTCGGTCGCTTACGACCTGCTCATGGAGGTCGATCCTCGCTATCGCACCCGCCTGAAGGGGTTCATGATCGCCACCGGCGCCCTTATGTATTTCTGGGCGGCAGGTGTGCGCCACCTCATGGAGCAGGAGCCCGAAGAGGTCCGGCGCGAGCTGTCGGGCGAGAGCATGGAGTGGCTCGCAGGCGAGTTCCCCAAAATCATCCTGAAGGCGGTCGACTTCCTGCGTCCCGGCTTTCACCCCGACGACCACGACAACTATCAGCTCGCCGCCGACTACCTGGACCGCATCGGACGCCTGTCCCACTGATCACGCGCTGTTCATTCACTCGGCTGAACACACAACCCCTTGATGTTAAACGCATCCCCGTAGGGGCTGCCCCTGTGTCGGCCCTGATCGACGCCGTTCCCCGTCCCGGACGCGCCCGAACTGCGCTGCTACTTTTTGGCCCACCGCGCCGGCAACTTGCCGCTGGTGGCTCGCTCGCGCAACGCCTTCTCCATCTCCTGCGCAAACACCACCTTGACGGCGTCCATCGCCGTCGGCCGCAGCGTGTCCAACAGACCGGCACCTTCGGAACGCAGCGCGACCTGCCCGCGCTCGGCCGCCGTAAAGAAATGACTCACCGTCTCGGTGACCGCCCGGTTGATGTGCTTACGGAAGATCCGCTCGGCGGCGATCGAGGTCTCCAGATCAATACCGCTCTGCTCCAGCTGCGTGACCATCGACAACAGCGCGGGGCTGGGCACCAGATACACGTCGCCCTTGCGCTCGACCAGCTGCAGCCGCACCAGCTCGGCCACCAGACCCACGCGGTCAAACCCGACCAGCGCGATCAGCTCGTCGTGGCTCACCGTGCGCGGCTGGTCGTTGGCCCACGACGACTTCATCTGTGCCTGCACGCCCAGCCACTCGCTGACATCGACCTCACCCTTGTCGATGTGTCGAATCAGGTCGCGGATGGCGTCAATCTTGAGGCCGCGGTCCTGCAGCTGCGCGATCAGCCCCAGCCGTTCCCGGTGCGGCGCACCATAAAAGGCCACGCGCCCCTTCATGACCGGCGGCGGCAACAACCCCTTGGCGGCATAGAAGCGAATGGTGCGGCTTGGCACCCGCGTCGATGCCGCCAGATCGTCGATGGTCAGCGCCTCGATGGTGTCGAGTGCCGTCGTGCCGGCGTCTGTCTCGTTGGCCGGTGTCACCGACTCTGCGGGTGGGCTTGCCATGGCGGCTTCACCAGTGAGGAACGTTTTGAGGATCATGCCGGCACCGGGACTGCGGCCGACGGGCCGGGCAGAGAATAGCGCAGAATACGCTTTACGACACTTCCGAACTGCGCGCCAAGGCTCCCGGTGTTGTAGGGCACACCATGGCGAGCGCAGATCTCCTGTACACGCGGCGCCATCTCGGGATACCGCGCCGCCGGAATATCAGGAAACAGGTGGTGCTCAATCTGGTGGCTCAGGTGGCCCGTCAGAATATGGAACCAGCTGCCACCTTCCAGGTTGGCCGACCCGAGTATCTGCCGCAGATACCATGCGCCGCGGGTGTCGGTGCCCTCGGCCGGCGCATCGAACAGCTGCGTGCCCTCGGGAAAATGCCCGCAGAAGATAACGGTGAACGTCCACAGGTTACGAATGCCATTGGCCAGCAGGTTGCCCAGCAGCACGCGCGGCGCATTCCACAGCGCGATCGCCGGAAAGAACAGATAATCCTTGGCCAGCTGCCACCCCGCCTTGCGTAAAAAAGGGCGCGAGCGCCGGAACAGGTCGCGCCACGTGGATTTGCCTTCCATGACCTCTTCGGCGCGCAGATCATGCGCCGCTACGCCCCACTGAAACATGAGCGCGAGCGCCACGGCATGAAACGGCTGAAACAGGTGCGACGGCTTCCACGGCAACGAGGCATCGGTACGAATCACGCCATAACCAATATCCCGGTCCAGACCGACAATGTTGGTGAACGTATGGTGCTCATAATTATGAAAATGGCGCCAGTTGTCGCCGTCACACACATTATCCCATTCATAGGTCTGCGACTGCAAACCCGGGTCACGCGTCCAGTCATACTGACCATGCATGACATTGTGGCCAATCTCCATGTTTTCCAGAATCTTCCCGAGCGCCAGGCTGCCGGTTCCCAGAACAAAGGAAATCAGGTCAAACCCGAAATGAAGCAGCGCGCGTCCGGTGCCCGAGGCGGCGTACGACAGACGAATCATGCGTCGAATATGCCGCACATCTTTCTCACCGAGTGATGCACGCACTTCATCGCGCAACGCATCCAGCTCGGCGCCAAATGATTCCAGTAACTCGGGACGAAGAAAATCTGTGGCCTGATGCATGAAAATCACCCGCAAAATAATGGCAGCCACCGCGTGGCATGCGCGTGCATCACCGACGAAATAAAATAATCGTATTGAAACCAGGTTATTCGCAGGGCGGCAGACATTCAGAGGTCGAGCACCACATCGGAGCAGGCCACCGAAACACACAACTGAATCGTCTCATCCGGTGTGCTCGAGATTTCTCCCGTGCGCAGGTCCTTTACAGCACCCGAAATCTTGCGGCAGGTGCAGGTATGGCAAATGCCCATGCGACAACCTGATTTGGGCGACAGCCCCTGCGCCTCGGCGCGATCCAGCAGCGTGGTCGCACCCTCGCGTGCATCGGTGACACCCGAAATACGGTGCTCCACACGGGTAACGCCTACCCGCGCAACGTCGGTCGAGGTCGGTGCCACAAAGGGTACAAAGGCTTCCACCGCGGGGGTCTTCCAGCCCGCGCCGCGCCACGTTTCCTGAGCGGCCGTCACAAAGGTTTCGGGTCCACACACCCAGGTGTGACGGTCGGCCATGTC
>JAGWVZ010000669.1 GCA_018970625.1 Myxococcales bacterium
CGCTGGGGAGATTCGGAGGCCACCGGAGAGGAACGACTGCGGCAGCTGATTCAGGTCGCACATGCCAATGGGATTCGCGTCATGTTCGATGTGGTGCTGAACCACGTGCATGAAGACCACGAGTACCTGGATGACTACCCGGAATGGTTCACCGCAGCCGTGTGCAGGTGCACAAACGACCCTGGGCCCTGCAACTGGAACACCAACCCCGTAGGCTGCTGGTTTATTGATTACCTGCCTGACCTGAACTTCAAGAATCACGCCATCGTTCAGCAGGTCACCGAAGACCTTGAGTATCTGGTCACCGAGTTCGACGTGGACTCATTCCGCGTGGATGCGGCCAAACACATGGACCACGTCATCATGCGGCGTACTTCGCTGAGACTGCGGGACCGGTTTGAACATGGGGATGCTGCGCCCATTTATCTCGTGGGTGAGACCTTTACCGGCGGCGATGGCCACGGATTAATTATGGATTACGTCAACCCGTGGGAACTCGACGGACAATTCGATTTCCCACTTCTGTATCCCATCCGGGATTCCTTCGCCTTCTCTGTGAGTTTCCGAAATCTCTCTGCCGCCAGATTTCGTTCACAGAGCGAGTATGGCGCGCACTACGAATGGATGAGCCCGTTTCTCGGGAATCACGATATTCCTCGCACCGCGCAGCTGATTGCCGATGGCGGTCGCGGCATTGACCCGTGGGCGGCAGTCCCCGATCCCATGAACAACGGCTGGAACGAGGGCACCTGGAACATCGTCAACCGCATGTCGATGGCCTTTGCGTTTGTGCTGACGCAGCCCGGTATTCCCCTCATTTACTATGGCGACGAGGTGGGTCTGTACGGCGGCCCCGACCCCGATAATCGTCGCTTTATGCCCAGCCTCGACAACCTCACGGATCCGCAGAGTGAGCTTCTGGTCCGTGTACAGCGGATAGGGCGCGCCCGCCGCGACTACGAGGCCCTTCGACGCGGAAGGTTTGTGGAGCTCTGGGTGGACGACGACCTCTTTGTGTACGCCCGTCACACCACCGATGGTCAGGTCGCCATCGTCGCCATGAACAAGGGCGCCACCCGCACCCAGGTCGTCCCCATTCCCCCGTCGCTCGGCATCGCCGGTCAAACCTTCACCGACGTCCTGAACCCGGCGACGCCGCGCTCCGCAAGCATCAGTACCAGCATGACGATCACCCTGAACCCCTGGGAATACGTCATTCTGGTGCCACCCCGCGGCTAACCCGCTACACCGCCCCCGTCCCGTCCCCAGCACCCACGCAGACACCGTAGTGGCCGACCTCCGTGTCGGCCATTCGTGTTTTAAAACCAGCTGGTTGCGCGCGCCGCCTCCGTCCCGAACCCGACGATTTCAGCAGCGCCTTGTTACGGGTCCGATTGGACCGGAAGTGGGCTTCGTCTGCCCGAAAACAGGCGCTCCCGCCAGCACAGAATGAGCTGCCGGCGTCCTACGCATCCGGCGCCATGGACCGCTCCAGCGCTGCCTGCAGCGCACGCAGGCGTTCGGATTCTTCAACGTCTGCCAACAACCCGGCCAGAGCGCGCACACCGATTCGCGACGCGAGTAGCTCCATCAATGTGTCCGCGCGTCCTTTCTCGATGCCCGCCTTGAAGCCGTTCTCCATACCCCGTTCGTAGGCGTCCCACTCCCAGTCGAAGAGGGGTTGAAACGGGGTTTTGGTTTTGACGTGGTTCATGATCTGCTCCTTGACATGCGGTGCATGCAGTTCAGCAATCCGGTACAGCGTGAAAATGTACCAACGACTCGGCGCTGTGTCCATAGCCAGTGCCTTGTTCAGCATGGGTATAAGTGCCCGTTCATACTCGGCAATCCGTCTGCCAGCCAGCCAGGCCAGCACGTAACGTTGCAACTTGTTATCGTCATCGGTAACTGGCACCAGCCGTCGGCCCAGAATGGCCGGGCCAATCACCCGCGTGTGTACGTCGGGTGAGGCAAAGCGTGGGGCTATTCGGTGGGCCCAGGTGTGGACGTTATCGAGCAGCGTCATAATCCCCAGTATTGTACGAACACCGTATCGAAGCCGAACGCTGCTCGCATATGCGGCCCAGGTGATCGCCTTGTGCCCATCCATCGACAGCTGAATTTCGATAATCACCATGGCGCCGTTGTCGTCGGCATACCAGACGCGCAGCAGCGTATCGACCTCTAGTCCGGGTATGTCGAATGAGGGATGCGTATCGTGCCACTCGACGCGAAAAATTGGGGTGTTGTCGGGCAGGTCCAACAACAGTCTCAGCACGTGCAGTCGCACCGCCTCGTTCTGTTGCAGCCACCACCGAG
>JAGWVZ010000038.1 GCA_018970625.1 Myxococcales bacterium
GGCATCTTCCTGTCGCTGATCGATCAACTTGAGCGGGCGCCGGCGCAGGACGTCGGCGACGAAGCCGCTCGGGCCGAGTTGATCGCTGCGGCGCGGCGCTTTCTGGACCGGGCGTCCGACCTGTTCCGACTCGAAGAAGAAGGCGTGTACCGTTTCTGGGACGCTGCCGAGTTCGCCCGACTGGCAAGGCTCGCCGGCTTCGAGGGGTGCCGCACCGAGCTGGGCTTTGGGGAGCCGGCTCAGGGCGTCATTCTCGTAGCTCACAAGCCTTCAGCCTGAGCCATCCGAATCCCGTCCACCACCCGGTAAGACACACATGAGCCCTGAGCGCGAGGAAGGATTCGACGACGATGTGGCACGTAACGTGCCCGTTTCGGTGCGTATCGCAGGTGCGCTGGGCATTGTGTCGTTTGTCAGCTTTGGTCTGGTCGATCTCGCGGTGGCCGACCACAACATGCTGCCCTGGCTTGTGGTGTCGCGGGCGGTAGTCACCGTGCTGTTGCTGGCGCTGGTGGGCGCGTCGGTCGTGCGACCGCTGCTCGCGTACGCGTCGGCGCTGCTGGTGGGTGCGTTCTTTGTGATCTCGTTCGGCGCCATCCTGGTCACAGTGCTCGTAGGCGGCAGCACAACAGGCTACCACGAGGCGCTGCTGCTTACGTTCTTTGGGTTCGCCCTGCTCCCCACCGCCTGGAGCGGAAGAACCTATGCGGTGCTCTATGGCACCGTCGTTCTGACCTGGGTGGCGGTCAATCTGGGGCTCCTCAGCGATGAGCCGCTGTACCGGCTGGTGGTGACCTCGTCGATTCTGACGGTGGCGGGCGTGATTGCGACCACGCTGGCTGTGTATTCGCGCGGGCTTCGCGAACGCGACTTCGAGCAACGCAAGACGATCGCCGAAGCCAACGTCCGGCTTTCGGCGCTGGACCGCGCCAAGAGCCGGTTTTTTGCCAACCTGAGCCATGAGTTCCGCACGCCGCTGACGCTCGCGCTGGCGCCTCTGGAATCGCTCATTGAAGGCACCGACGGGGCGCTGTCCGACCTGCAGATTCGTCACGCGCAGCTGGCTCGACGCTCGGCATTGCGCCTGCTCCGACTGGTGGATGACCTGCTGGTGCTGAGTCGTCTCGAGGCCGCCAGCCTACCCGTTCAGCGCTCCACGGTGGAGCTGTCCAGCCATCTGCAGGGGCTGGTCGATGAGTCCATGCCGCTGGCAGCCAGAAAGGGAATCACGCTGGATTATCAGGCACCTGCACAAGCCGTTCGCGTGGGAGCCGACCCGGATGCGCTCGAACGCATCGTGCTGAATCTGCTGGCCAACGCGCTGGGCTACACCCGCAGTGGGGGTCAGGTGCGGGTGCTGCTCAACGTCGTCGACGCTCAGGCCGAGCTGCGGATCATCGACACCGGCGTCGGTATTCCCGCTGACAAGCTCGAGCTGATCTTTGAGCGTTTTTACCGGGTACAGGATGGTTCCACGGCGCCGCGGGCCGGCACGGGCATTGGGTTGTCGCTGGTGCGCGAGTTGGTCGCGCTGCACCAGGGCACGATTCATGCCGAGAGCGTGGTGGGCCATGGCACCACGATGGTGGTGAAGCTGCCACTGTTGCCCGACGACGTCACGCCGGAGCCTGCCTTGGGACAGGTAGCTCCGCTGGCCGCGTCGGTCCATTCCCATGCCGGCGGACACGCCCAACCCGGTCAGTCGCTGGACGACGGTGGTGGCCTGCCCGAGTGGCATGACGCGACCCGTCGTTCGGCAGAATACCGACTCATGGCGATCGCGCTCGCCACCGAGCGCCGCCGCACACCCCGACCCATGCATGACGACGGCCGTCTGCCGCGGCTGCTCGTCATTGAAGACAATACCGACCTCGTGCGCTTCATCGGCGAGGTGTTGAGCGCGCACTACTCCGTCATGAGCGCCACCGATGGCGAGTCCGGCGTGCGACTGGCGCAGCAGTTCCTGCCCGACGTGATCATGTGCGACCTGATGATGCCCGGCATGAGCGGTTTCGACGTGCTCGCACGACTGCGCTCCATCGAAGAGACGTGCCACATTCCCGTGATCGTGCTCAGCGCCCGACAGGACGCCGAAGCCAGAACGCTCGCCCGGGCACGGGGCGCCGACGCGTTTCTGGGCAAGCCCTTTCAGGTGTCCGAGCTGCTCGCCGCTGTCAGCTCGTTGCTCGATCGCATTGGCCTGCGCCGCGAACACGCCCGCAAAGAGTCCATCGAGCTGGCGCACGGGGTGGCCTCGGTGCTGGCCCGCACGCTGCGCGAGCATGCCGGCACCCTGCGTCGCAGTTACCACGCCCTGCAATCCAGCCCGCCCTGCGCGACGGGCTCCGCCGAACTCCATGCACCGATCATGGCTCTGGAGCATCTGGCCGGTCGTCTGGGATCGGTAGGAGCCGCCGATAACGAAGCGCCAGTGCTCGTCGAGGCCGACGCTCTGGTGCAGTCGGTTGTACAGGCCTGGAACCGCCCCGACTCGGTTCAGGTGCGTCTGAGTCTGCGCGCCGAACAGACGCTACCCCTGCGCGCCAGCGCGCTCTCGCTCGCCATCACCGAGCTGCTGGACAACACGCAGCACTTTGCCGGCCCGCGCGTGCGCGTCCATGTGCAGACGAACCGCACTCCCGGGGGAGAGCTCACGCTGCGTATCGACGACAACGGGCCGGGGCTGCCACCTGACCAGCGCGAACGTGTCTTTCAGCCGTTCTATACCACTCAACCCGACCGCGCCTCAGGGTTGGGACTGGCCATCGTCCGCGACGTCATTCGAGCGCACGGTGGCTCGGTGACGTTCACCGATTCACGCACGGGTTCGGGCGCCTCTGTGCTCATCCGACTTCCCCTGGAAACCTCGTCCCCCGAGAAGCCGCATGTCTAGCTGGCCTGGTCGTCTGCCGTCGCACTCCGATTTCTCCCCAGTCGTCGCCGAACCGACTGTCCCGCAACGCCGGCGACTGATCTCCCGGTTTACCGACCCTGCATTCGCGATCAGCGCCGCCGATCTGCGACCCGAATCACGTGGGCTGCCCGCCGTTCTCACGGCCAGCGGAGTGCCCTGGTCAGGTCAGTCCTCTTCGCGGCAGGCTGCCCGGCAGCGCGCTCGCCAGGTACGTGCCCTGCTGGCCGCGGCGTTCGTCCTGTCTGGCGTCGCTGCAGGCGCCTGGCTCGCCGGTGCCCTGACCGCCACGCTCGTGCTTGGAACTGCGGTAGCGGTCGCCTTCGCGCTTCGGAGTACCGTGTTTACCGATGCTTTTCGCGCCGTGGTCCTTGGCGAGCAGGACCAGCTGCTGCACGTGCGCTTTCAGGTGGACGGCACCTTTGTGTGGACCCTCGCGCCTTCTCACGTCGTGCTCTCACCCACCGCCTGCGCGCTGTTGTCGCTTCAGGGTCAGCAGGACGAGTGCGACTGGCTCAGCTGGATCGAAGGAGCCGACCGCCCCGTGCTGGACGCCGCCGTACAGGACGTGCTGGCAGGGCGGCAGTCGCAGCTACAGGTGGCCGTTCGATTTGTACGACCGGGCGTTCCACTGCGATGGGTGGAGCTGCGAGCGACCGCCGAACGTGACCGCAGCGGCCGCCCACTGCGTCTCATCGGCTGGCTGATTGACGCCACCGAACGACAACAAACCGAAGAGCGCCTGCGGCACGAGGCGCTGCATGACGCCCTCACCGGATTACCCAACCGAACGCGCGCCGTACACCAGCTGTCGCACGCCATGGCCCGACACCGCCACGACCCCTCGTACAACTGGGCTGTATTGTTTCTGGACCTCGACCACTTCAAGCTCGTGAACGACTCGCAGGGCCATCAGGCTGGCGACCGGCTCCTGCAGGAGCTCGCAGCCCGCCTGACGATCGCACTGGCACATCGCGGCATGGTGGCGCGCATCAGCGGTGACGAGTTTCTGGTCATTGTACAAGGCACCATGAGCACGCTGGAGGTGCGTACACTCGCCATGCAGTTGGTCAGCAGCATTCAGCATGGCCTGGAGTCGCCTCTGACGATTGAAGGTCGCGAATGGGACGCCCGGGTGTCGATTGGCGTTGTGGTGGGCGAAGCGCGATACCGCGCTCCCGAAGAGGTGCTGCGCGACGCCGACACCGCCATGTATGCCGCCAAGGAGCAGGGACGAGGCGGTGCACGGCTATTCGACCAGAGCATGCACGACCGGGTGCTGCGCCGGCTCGACACCGAGCGCAACCTGCGCGATGCCGTCACGAACGACTGGTTTGTGCTCGAGTATCAACCCGTGCTCGACACCTCGTCTGGCGCTCTGCTGGGCCTCGAGGCGCTCGTGCGCATGCGGCACCCCACACGCGGCATGTTGGGGCCCGGAGAGTTCATTGAGGTCGCCGAAGAGACCGGCATCATTGTGCCCGTCACGCAATGGGTGGTGCGCACCGCGTGTCAGGACCTGGCCATGCTGCAACAGTGCCACCCCGATTACGCCCGGCTCTGGGTGAACGTCAACGCATCGGGGCGCTGCTTTGAACAGCGCGACTTTGTGGAACAGGTGATGTCGGCCATCGCCGACGCCGGCATTGCCACCGAGACCCTGCGGGTGGAGATCACCGAGACGGTGCTGGTGCAGGGAGCCGAGCAGACCGCACAGACGATGCGCGAGCTCACCGAGCGAGGGGTTGCGCTGATTCTGGACGACTTTGGCACGGGCTACAGCTCGCTGTCGTACCTGCACCGGTTCCCGTTGAAAGGCCTGAAGATCGACCGCTCTTTCGTGTCGCGCCTGCATGAGGAATCGAGTCGGCAGCTGGTGGCGACCATGATCACACTCGCCACGCACCTGCGGCTGGTGGTGACCGCCGAGGGCATCGAGACCGAGCTGCAGCTGCGCGAGCTTCAAGACCTGAAGTGTTCGCAGGTGCAGGGGTACGCGCTGGGCCGCCCGGTCGCGCTGCGCGAAATCGTGAGCCGGTTCCCGGGGCGCCGATCCGCCGAGCTGGATGCGCGCTTCTTTCTGCCGAAGTAGCCTGTGCCGTTCTGCCGTGGCGGGCGCCTTCAGAGCGGCTCGACCACGCGTCGGCTGACCAGCTACTCGGCGAGCGCGGCCTGCAGCGCCGCGCGCACGCTGGGGTCGGCGGCGAGCACATACACGGCGCCAGGCCGCTCCTGCGACAGCTCTACGCCCTGCAGGCGAACGACGCGTCCCTCGGGTGTCGCCGACCACGCCGCGTCCACAATGCGCCCGTCGAGCGTAATCTCAAAGGCTTCGGCAAACGCCAGATCGGTGGGCACCGTGACGTCGACCGCGACACGTTGGGGCGCCAGCGCCCAGTGCGGAACATCAAACGGCGGAAAAAGCGACAGAATGCACAGGTCGTCCGTGGGCGCGAAGGTATGCGCCAGATTGATCACCGGCACGATGATCGCCTCGCGCGAGCGAATGGCCTCGACGATCACGTCACCGGTCGAGGTCGCCATGCCGGTGGGGTCGCCTTCGCGCGCCAGGCGCCGCAGCACCCGAAACAGGCGGTTGGCGTCGGTCATGGCCTGCCACGACTCCGGCACGGCGTCGGCCTCGCTCAGCTCGCTCTGAAACCACATGAGCCCCTTGCCGCCCGCCGCCAGCACCGAGAGCGCCTGTACCCACACCTCACCCGGATCGGGCTGCCGACGAATCACCGTGTCGCCGCTCTGCCGGTTCCAGCCGCTGTGCAGCCCCTGCGCGTACAGCCAGGTCGGCAGCGGCATGTGGTTCTGTCGCGTATTGCGCAGGTAATCGTAGGCGCCGCGCAGCGGCGGATGCTGTGGATCAAACGTAATGTGGGGTGCACACGCCGCCACATACAAGTCCATGCCCTGAATATCGGTCATGCCGGCGAACGCGCCCACGTGGCCATTGGTCTTGCCGCCGTTGTACACCGGCAGGTCGGGGTACATGGACCACAGACGCCGAGCGTCCCGCGCCTTCTCTTCGGGCGCCGGCGTGCCATCGTCCAGCAGCAGCTCGCCGTCGCTCTCGTCGCCGGTCAGGAAGCCGGCCACACGCGACGTGTCGGTGATCGCCGTCTCTGGGTTGCGCCGGCTCAGAAAATCATCGCCCACCAGCGCGTACACCGGTTCGGGCAGCGACGGCAGCACGCGGTTCACCACCTCGGCCGTACGCAGACCGCAGTCGGCACCGCCGTCTCCCCAGTACCAGTATATGGTGTCTATGCCGGCGGCCAGGTGGCGCTCAAACGCCGCGGTGCCACCCTCGCCGTCGGGAAGCGCGCAATCATTGCGTTTGGGCCACGCCTCGATCGGAAAAAACGGCCGAATCGTGCGCCCCACACCCACTGCCGGCACGCCTTCATCGAACTCGGCGACCACCGTCCACGCGCTGCCCAGCGCGGGCGGTTCGCACAGCGCCACTTCGAGCAGCGCCGACTGACCCGGCCGCACCACGCGGTCGCCACACACGACGTCGGCAGCGATCATATCGTCGCCGTTCACCCACAGGCGCTCGACGGTCACCGGGCGCTCGCCGCGGTTGTGCAGGTGCACCAGCAGGCCGGTGCGATCGTCGGTCGTGGTCACCCACGTCAGCGGCACATCGGTAATGGCCACCGGGAACGTGTCATCGAGTGCAGCGCCATCGGCCGTCAGCACCTCGACCCGCCCTTCGCTCACACGGTCCCAGCGCGCCTCCCGGCTGTGAAACGCCACCCACACCGGCTCGCCCTCGACCACCGGATCAGGCCACACATGGTACCAGTCGATCTGCGGCGACGGCGCAGCCAGCAGCGTACTCACGCTCACGCCGTCGATTCGCACGTCGGTGACGGCGCCCGAGCGTGTGGCCGTGCCCGCAATGTGCATACGCCCGCCATTGACCGGGTACGCCGTGTACTCGTTGTACACGCTGTCCAGAAAGTACTCGTCCTTTCGGTACGACGCGAACGTGGCGCTCGTACGCACGCGGTCGCCACACACATCGTCCGACCGCTCACACACCACCTCGGCCGCCAGCGTACCAAAGACGGGGGGCGGCTCAGGCGTCACGTCGGGCGCAACATCGGCCACGACATCCACCGCGGCATCTTCGCCCACTTCCTCGACCGACGCGTCCACCCCGGTGTCGGGCGACACATCCGGCGCAATGTCGTTCAGGGCGTCCTGCGGCTCGACATCTGCGTCCGGTTCAGGCTCGGGCCCGGTATCCGGCGTCGCGGCGTCGGCCTCGGCGTCGCTGCTTCCGTCCTGCGCGGGCTCGCCCGGGGCGGCCCCATTGTCGTCACCACAGGCCACCACGCTGCCACCCAGCAGCGCAAAGACACATCACAAAACGAGCGTATATCGCAGGCATTTTCCTCGGAAGGGTGATGACGGGGTGCACGCGGAGCCAGATGGATCGCTTTGCTGAATGGGCACGCGCTGCAAACATGGCACGATCGTTCCAGACAGGCCCGGGTGTCAAGCGCTGGCCAACACGCGCGCGCCGGGCCAGGTTTTGCAACCGGCGCCGACCGTGGGCCGGGTCAGGGGCGTACGAAGATCGCCCAAACGGTGCACCGCCCGGGGGCGTACCGCCGCCCTGCCTGCAGCGTTGCCATTTTGCTCGACACCGCGGGTGGAGCGTGGTGTCTGCGCGGGCGAAGGGTTGCCTGCGTGGGCCGTCGTCGGGCGGCGTGACGGGTTCCCCGGTTCTGGCGAATGGTTGTGGAGCTCTGGAGTAAGGCCATGTCCAACGATGCTGTGTCTGTGAACGAAGCGACCCTGCGGCTGGTGCAGGTGGCGGCCGCCCGGAGGGCGCTCGGCGAAGAGGTGCCCGCAGAGGCCTGGACGGTGGACGCGCTGACCGCCGGGGAGTCGATGTATGCGAACCACAACGAGCGGCTGAATATCGCCTTTACCGTGGATCGGTTGGCGTTTCCCGAGCTGCAGACGATGGACCCGCGCGTGGTTCGGATTCCGCCAGGTCGCAACAACGAGCTACACCGGCACGCCCACGAGTCGCTTTTTGTGGTGCTGCAGGGCGAAGGCGAGGTGCGGGTGGGCGACGCCTGGCTAACGATTCGCACCGGGAGCGTCGCGTTTGTGCCGCGCTGGATTTTTCATCAGAGCCGAAACACGTCCGAGACCACCGAGCTCGTGATTCTGGCCATTACCGACTTCGGCTTCACCTCGGCGGTGCTGGGTGATTACGACCGTCGCACGCGGCTGACGCAGAGCGGCGACGACGCGACGGGCAACGGGTAGTCGACGTGCGGGGGTACGGTGACCTGACGAAGGCTTTCGCGCTGGCGTGCGGGTGAATATTTTGCCATCTGCCGCAGCGTGACTGGTGGCGGGTTAACCGATCAGGGAACCCGAGGCACGCTACCGGGCCGCAGGCGCGCCGGCGGCAGCGTCACCACCGGGCGTGGCAGGGTGGCGCCAAAGCGATCGAACGTGGTCAGCGGCGTGCGACCCTGCATGACGTCCTCAATCTCGGCCTCGGACAGCGGCCCGCCATACACGGTGGTGTCAATCGACAGCCCGTGACGGGTCACAAACTCCCGATACCCGTCGAGCGCGGCGTCAAAGCTGAAGCGCTCCTCGGTGGCCTCTTCCTCGAGCTCTTCGTGATGCTCGTCCAGCGCTTCGCCCTGCAGGGTTCCCCGGGCCGCGAGCGTCCGCAAGCCGGCATCGATGCGCGCCTGCGCCTGCTCTGCTGAAAGCTGCCCCATGCGCCACAGGCGGTAGGCGTCCAGCACCACGCCCAGATCCTCGTTGCGGTCGGGGCCGCGAAAATCCATGCGCAACGACTCGCGAACACCCGGCGTCGTCAGGTCGTTGATCTTCGACTCGGGCACGGTCCGCGGCACCGCGGTCCACGGCGAGAGGTCGGCCGTCGCCGTGAACATGTCCCACAGCGGCGACGCCGACGCGTCGGGGCGACCCATGGGCGGCACGCCCAGAATGCGGGTAATGGTGGCAAACACCGACTGGTAGTTGGCGTTGACGTGGCTGACGTACCCGCGGCGCGCCCAGGGACTCATGACCAGCACAAACGAACGGTGCGAATCCACGTGGTCTTCGCAGCCCTGCGGGTCATCCTCGACGACGATGATCGCCGTTTTCTCCCAGTACGGGCTGCGCGACAGGCCCTCCACCAGCAGGCCAACCGCGTAGTCGTTGTCGGCCACCTGCGCTTCGGGCGTGGGGTTACCCGGGGTCACACCGCCCGTGTGATCGTTGGGCATGAGCATGTACGTGAACTGCGCAAAGCGCCCGGCCTCGATCTCGTCCAGCACGTACTGCGCACGGTCGGTGTCGCGCGCCGCCAGCGAGTAAAACGGTCCGCCGGGGTAATTCGGGTCGGTGTAGAGGCTCACCTCTTCGCCGGCCGCCGACAGGGCGGTCATGCCCACAATCTCGCCGTACACCTGAATCGACACCCCGTTGTTCAGCAGGTGCGTAAACAGGTTTTCCTCTGGGCCAATGTACTCGGCGTTGGTCTGGAACCCCAGAAACTGCCCGGTGCGCTGCGCCTCTAACCACACCCGCTCGGCAAAAACGCTCAGGTAACCGGTGGTTAGCAGAATATGCCCCATGTCCGAGTCTTCGACCTCGTCGTAGAAGTTGTCGGAGATCGTAAAGTCGCGCGCCAGCTGATGCTGGTTTGGCGTCACGTCCTCGCCCCAGCGCACCAGCGTCGGGTCGGCGTCGACGTCCATGTCCTGCAGGTCGCCAAACACGCAGTCGAACGTCTTGTTCTCCTTGACCACCAGGATCACATGCTCAATCGGCGACACCTGGTCAGGGCGTGTGGGAATCGGGAAGAACCCGTCACAGTCAAACGGGAACACCTCGCGCGCCCGTTGCGCGTTCGCCAGCACCAGCGCCGACGTCTCTGCCAGATCGATGGTCGCCAGATCGACCAGCGTCGCCGCGCCGTCCAGCTGATCGACCGAGCGACGCCCCTCGTTGGGGCCCGAGCCAAAACCCTTGCCTTCGGTCACGAGCAGGGTGTCACCATCGCCCAGAAACAGCGTGCTGGTCGGGTGCCACGTGGTTGGAAAAGCCCCCAGCAGGGTACCCTCGGCCCTGTCCAGCACGCTCACCGCGTTGTCGCTGCTGCGGGTCACGTACAGCCGCGACTCGTCGGGCGACAGCGTCACGCTGTTGGGGTTGCTGCGGCCCAGGGTGCGCCCGTCGGCGGTTGTGAGGTCCTGCTCGTGCACCACCAGCCGGCGCGACACCGAGCGATCGGCCAGGTTGACCTCAACCACCTCGTCGGTGCCCGACGACACCACCCAGAGGGTCTGTTCGTCGGCCGACACCGCCAGCCCCGACGTCGTGGAACCGACCTCAACGATGTCGCTCAGGGTGCCGTCGCCCACGCTCACAAACTGCACGCCGTCGCTCTCGAGGCTCGACACCACGAGCTCGCCACGCTGCTCAAGCAGGCGCATGTCCCACACCGGGCGCGACACCCGCCAGGTAGCGCGCAGCGGGCTCGTTTCGCCCTGCAGGGCGGTCGTGTCCACCACGTACACCTGCGGCGGCGCCAGCGCGCCGGCATACAGGGTGGTGCCATCGGCCGACAGCGCCAGCGCGCTCACATAGCCCGGCAACACCGTGTCAATGCGCTCCTCGACGCGCAGCGTGCCATCATCGGCCAGCGGAAACGTGTACAGCCGCTCGGCCGAGCCGCCCGACACATAAAGGCGACGGTTGACGTCGTCCACGGCCAGCCCCTGCAGGGCCTCGGGCAGCTCAACGTTCTGCAGCAGCGCGCCGGTGCGAGCGTTCAACACCAGCACACGCCGGTCGTCGTTGCTGGTCGAGAGCACCCACGCCACGGCGCCGTCGGCCGACGCAACCGCGCGCGCCGGAAAACCGGGCAGCTCGGTGGTAATGCCCAGCGACACCAGCCCTTGCCCACCGGGGCTCATGACGGCGCCGGCCTCGTCGCGCTCGCCGGCCTGCAGCATGGCCTCGGGCGGCGGCACGGGCACGCACAGCGTGGGTGTCGCACCCGAGCCGTCAGCGTCGGCCTGCGCCGTCGCGTCGTCGCTCGTGACGTCCGGCACACCGGGGTCCGCGCTACCATCGGCCTGCACCGGCGTGGGCGAGGCGTCGTCAGACTGGCACGCAGGACCAAGCGCCACCGCCGCCACCAGACCAAACCGAGACAACCACACAGAACGCTGCATCATAGGGACCATCGGCGAAGGGTTGGGCGCTGCCCGGGGTCGGGAGCGCCAGAAACAGAGGGATGCCATACACATACCATGCGGCACCACAGCCGTGTGACAACTTGCCGACGCAAAGGAAACAAGTTCTGTTCAGGTCGCGACTGCTCAGCAGAGCCAATCGCACCACACGCACTATGGCAGAGCGTTTGTGCGACGCGGACCGCACCTGGCAAACCATTCGCCTTCTAACCGTGCTGCATTCAAACTCCGCTCCTGGCCAATATCCACACTTTTAACCACAACAGGTCTTTGAATGCGCCGATTAACCACGCGCATTCGGCGCATTTCCACACTTTTAACCACAACAGGTCTTTGAATGCGCCGATTACCCACCCCTAATCGGCGCATTTCCACACATGCCACACAACATCTACCGCCACACCCGCACCCGACCGTGCACCCTTCGGGGCGGGCTCTCGCGTTTGTTCACCGCCGACCTTATGGCGTGGTCACAGACGCGGGCGCGGTGCGCGCCACACGAATGCCGACCCAGGGCAGACGTCCCGTCACATTCATCGCGCCACGCTGCGCCGATCGGACATTTTCGGCGTAATAGTTGTAGCCGCCGCCACGATGGGTGCGCTGGGTGCCGGTCGTGGGGCCCGTGGGGTTGACGCCGCCCGTCAGCGTCGCCTGAAAAAAGTCGTACGTGAACTCCCAGACGTTCCCCAGCATGTCGTACAGGCCAAAGGCGTTGGGCACGCGCGTCGCGACGGCGCGTTTGCGGTTCTCGGAGTTCCGGCACCACCAGGCGGCCGTGTCGAGCGCTGCCTGAGTCGTCGTGCAGTTGCCGATGACCCCGGCGAGGTTCCCCAGATAGGTCGCCGTCGTGGTGCCGGCGCGCGTCGCGTGCTCCCACTCAGCCTCGGTCAGCAACCGGTAACCGGTGCAGGTGGCGCCCACGTAGGTCGCGCCGGTGCAGCCCGTGTGCACCCCGTCGTACCAGCCCGAGGTGGGGTTGGTGCAGCCGGTCAGGGTATAGCAGGCTTCGAGACCCTGGAACTGTGAGAGCGCGTTGGTGAACGCGACCGCGCTGTACCAGTCCACGTTCTCGACCGGGCAGTCAATGCAGCTCAGAGACGACGGGTTGATGCCCCCTGTAAAGCTGCCCCACTGATCCTCGGTGACCTCGGTGCGGCTCACAAAGTACGACCGCGTGAGCGTCGCCGACACCTGCGCCTCGTTCGCGGAGCGCCCCAGCTCACCCACGGGCGAGCCCATGATGATCGTGCTGGATGGCACGTACTGAAACGGCATCTGCTCGCCGCCCAGGCTCAGCGTCAGCAGCGGCGAACAATAGCGGGCGGTGGTGTTGGTGGGACACCACTCTTGCGGTGAACACTGCGCATTGGACGTGCACGGGTTGCCCAGCGTGATGGGTGTGAGCGTACACGAGGCGTCGCGCGCGGTGGTCGTGCTGCCCGTGTATCCCGGAGCGCACGAGCACTGCCACGTGCCCGGAAAGTTGGTGCAGCGATTGCCGGTGGCGGTGCACGCCACGCCGCTCTCGCATTCGTTGACATCGTTACAGGTGGGTGGGGTGCCCCAGGTGCCCGTCAGGCCACACACGATGGCGGCCAGACCGGCGCGCGCATAACCGGCGTTGCAGGTGTACGAAGCGGCGCTTCCATAGGTGGTCTCGGTGAACGTGCGGCTGCCGTTGCTCACCGTGGGCGGCGTGCCGCAGTCAATGACCGTACACGTCGCGGGGCTGCCCGACCACACGCCGGTAGCCTGACAGGTGCGCGTCGCCGAGCCATCGGTCTGCGCATAGCCGGTGTTGCAGGTGTAGGTGGCGACGTCGGTGTATTCGACACCCGTGGGCGTGCTCACCGCGCCGTTCGCCGGAGCTACGAGCGCGCCGCAGACCACAGGTTCGCATGTCGCCCTCACGCCCTGCCATGTTCCCGACGTGCCGCAGGTCAGCGTGTGGCGGGTGCCCTCGACCCCGACCTGACGAAAGCCGGTGTTGCAGGTGTAGCTGGCCACACCACCCAGCGTGGTGCGGTCGACGCTCTCGCGCGTGCCATTGGCCGGCGCCGCCGGCGCTGCTCCACAATCCACTGGCGCACAGGTTCCGCTCGGCGGCTCCCACAAACCAGACGCACCACAGCGCCGCGTGACGCCGGGATCGTCCACCGCCCCCGTCACCGAATAACCGGGGTTGCACGCGTAGGTCGCGATGCCACCGAAAAGCGTGTCGGTGACGTCCGACAGCGTCGCGTTCGCCGGAGCCGCCGGCGCCGCCCCACAGTCCACCACCGTGCAGACGCCGCCCTGGTCGCGGTAACCCGTCAGGCAGCCCAGACACGCAGGGCGCGTGCCCGACACCGCACACACCCGATTCGCGTCGGCGCAGCCCAGCGCATCGCAGTCAGGCGGTATCACCAGCGCGATCACCTCGCTGCAGCCATAGGCGACGGTGCCGGCCAACAGCACCCGCACCCGAATGCGGTAGTCTCCCCTCGGCGTCGTGCCCGGCACCACCCACGTGTAGCGGTCGGCGGCCGCGTCAATCGACCCAATGGCCGGCAGCACCACACCGGCATCGCCCGGATCACACGTGCCCGGCTCAACCAGCGCCAGATCCACCGTGCCAATACGCCCGGCCACCCAGCGCACCTCAAGCGGTTCGCCCACAAAGTACTCGCCCTCGGTCGGTTGAGTCACGGTGACCGTGGGCCCTGGCGTGGCGTCCGTAGCGTCGGCGGCGTCTGTACTTCCCGTGGCGTCGCTCACGTCGGTCCGGGTGTCACCGTCCCGCTCGGCGTCGGCACCACCGCTATCGACCAGGCCGCCGTCCGGCTCCACCGCATCGTCCGCGGCATCCTGCAGCGCCACATCGGTTACGCCGGCGCTGTCGGTCTCGTCGATGGTATCGCTCGGCTCCGTGTCGACGTCGGGCTGGTCGTCACCGGTGTCGTCCACGTCGGGCGACCGCTCCACATCGGCGCGCACCTCGCGGTCGGCCACCGCATCGGCCGCCAGCGCGTCGCCCTGCCCTACGGCATCGTCCAGCGTGACCACGTCGGCCAGCGCCGCGGGCCGGTTGGCCTCGTCGCCACAGGCGGCCGCCACAAACAGCATCAGCGCTACAACAAGCCTCGTACGCCACATACACATCCTTTCGGTACGCTACCTAACGACCAGCGCGGCATGGACGCAGCTACCCAGCCGCTATTCACCACGCTGTACCGAAGGGTACAGCAAATCACGACCAGCGCAACGCCGGCGCCGCCGCAGCGTTGCAGGGCGGTGGTGCGGCGGGCGTGTGCGTCCAGGGTCAGGCGTGGGCGGGTGTT
>JAGWVZ010000670.1 GCA_018970625.1 Myxococcales bacterium
CGGAACCTGATGTACGGCCTGATGTCACCCCCGATGTGGCGCCTGCCGATGTGTCCGTACCCGACACCTCGGGTCCAGCTCTGTGCGGCAACGGCGTGCGCGAGACAGGCGAAGTGTGCGACGGTACACAGTTCCTGCCCGGAGCCAGCTGCGCCACCGTGGGTTCATTCATTGGCGGCGAGTTGCTGTGTTCGCCGTCTTGCACGTTTGACCAGTCGGATTGCTACGCGTCGGTCTGCGGCGATGGCATCGTCACCGAGGGCTTCGAGACCTGCGAGGCCGACGTGGCGCTCACCGACACGTGTGCTACCCTCGGCTTTGCGCCCGACGTTCCTGACGCTGTGGTCAGCTGCAACACCGAGACCTGCCAGGTGGATACCAGCCTGTGCGTGGCTCAGTTCTGCGGCAACAACAACATTGAGACCGGCGAAGAATGCGACGGTACGGCGTTTACCGAGACCTGCCGCTCGCTCGGCAGCTTTGGCGGTGACCTGAGCTGCGATGCGACCTGCAGCAGCTTCGACGAGTCCGGCTGCGTGGAGAACATCTGCGGCAACGGCACCATCGAAGGCCCCGAGGTCTGCGACACCCTGCTCTTCGAAGACACCTGCCGCGATCTCGAGGTGCCCGCCGACCGTCTGGGTGAGCTCATCGTCGAAGGTTCCGGAGCCACCGGCCCCGTCTTCTTCGCGGGCGGTTCGCTCGGTTGTGTGGACGCCTGCGGCGCCGTGGACACCACCGGCTGCTTCGTGAACGCCGCCGACATCGGGCCCGACGCCGACGGTGACGGCATTGGTGATGACGACGACAACTGCCCGACCACCGCTAACCCGCGCCAGCTGGACGTCGACGCCGACGGCACCGGCAACGTGTGCGATGAGGCCATCGTTTATGATGTGCTCGTCGAGGAAGACGGCGCCAACGTGCTCGGCACCAACGGTACCGCCGATGCTCTGATTACACAGGTGAATGTCGCCATCGAGCTGCCGGTCACCGGCGGTGAAATCGTCGCTTCGTTCGACGATGAAGGTGGCGTCACGGTCGAGTCCATCACGCTGGAGATCGGTGAAGTCGCTGTCCCGATCGACCTCGGTGGTGGCGGGGGCCTCCCCATCCCGATTCCGCTGCCTCTGCCCACCGATCTGGAGCTGCTGATTCAGGAAGGCCTCTTCGAGAGCACCGGCGAGATCGCGGTCTCAGGAACGACCTTCGCCCAGTATCTGGAAGGCACGCTCGAAGGGGCGAACGCTGAATTCGATGGCGAGTTCACCCTGACCACCAGCGATGGCGCCACCCCGCCCGTGCTGACCGAAGGCGGCGGCACACCCACCATCGCGTCTTCCGACACCACGGTTGAGCTCTACACGGACAGCATCCGTATTTCGTTCTCGGATAGCGAAGCTGCGCTTGGCTCTGTGCCCATTCCGCTCGATCTTGGCTCGCTGCTCGGCGGCTTCCCCATCCCGATTCCGGGACTCGGCGATGGTGTCGAGGCTGCGCTCGTGGGCATGAACGGCACCATGGTGTTCAGCTACGTCCGCTGAGCGTCGTTGTCGATAGGCTGCTGCTCGCCCCGCCCTGTGCGGGGCTTTCTTTTTCGTGCTGCACATGGCCGGCAGCCTTACCTTTGGCGCCCGGTGCCTGGCTCGGAAAGGGGCGTGGAACGAGCGAACGTATCCGCCAGCGAAGACGCTGGTTGGCTCACCAGATGCCAGCCTGCAGGGTCACAAACACCGCATGGCTAAGGGAATGGTCGCGGTCGGTACCCCGGTAGTCAAGGCTCGCAATTACATTGTGGTCCTGCGCCAGATACATGTTCACTCCGGCATAGCCTTGCTCGGTTACCACACCATCGCGGTCGATGTAGTCAAATCGAAGCTTCGGTTCGATGTCCGGTCCACGCAATTCGAAGCGGTGAGCCAGGTGGGTGTACATCACGAGCTCGCCGGCGTTGGAGTCGGTCTTCACCGATGTCAGACCTTCAACGTGTGCCTGCCAGCCTTCATGCTGCCAGGCCACAGCGGCGTCGATCAGGTGGTCGTGAGCAAGAATCGGGGCCCCCGTCTCCGGGTTCTCATTGGATGCGAAGACATGCTCCGTGCCTGCCACGTGCACGGTGATGCCATTGTCGAACGTGGCTGACGCGCGGGCCATCAGCAGTTGCCCCAGGTCGAACGAATCACCATTCTGCGTCGGATTGAACAGGCCCGCCTGAAACGTGAGACGCGTACTGCCCACGGTGGGCATGTACATGGCTTCGGCTCCCCACTTTCGGAAGACCCCGTTTGTCACGACGCTGGAGCGGTCGTTGAACAGA
>JAGWVZ010000671.1 GCA_018970625.1 Myxococcales bacterium
ATCGCCCCTGAAAAGGACTCGACACCCCAGTCGTGTGTCTGGTCTGAGCAGAAGCTCGCCCCCCGGGCTCAGGACCGACTGCCCCCTTATGTAGAGCCGAGACCGAGGCCATCTCGTCTTCATAAGAGCCAAAACTTTCAGGCGTCAGGTCGGAATAGGGGTTCGCTCCCTCGAAGTCTGGATGTTCAGCTTCCTCGTCGTGTTCGAAACACGCATCCGCTCCCGCGACACCGGAGCCCCTCCGATCGAAGTCGATCGTGCGGGTCCCGCCGGAAGTCGTCCCCCGTATCCCAGAGACAGACGCCGCAGGAAGGGCCTTTATCGACACGCTGGACGATGTGCGCTCAAAAGCCTGGACGCTATCCGACGCCATCCCGGGTCCATTTGATGGGGGTATCCCGCCTGTGTCCGGCGTAAACCATGGCGATGGGGCGACCCGTGTCTGCAGCTCGTCGTTGCCAAAGTCACGGGCACCGGAAGGTCGCAACTGACCGTCAGGACCATGCACGCGTAATACCCCCTGCGGTGCTCGTGAAGAGTCCGGTGTGGCATGCGCACTCGCAGCGAGTGTAAGCTCCTGATTGGCCGATATCGCCGAAGATGTCGCAGCCTCTGCAGTTGTCGGTTTCGAGTGCAGCGAATCGCCGGTGCCTCCCGTTCGACGCGCAAACCGAAACACCGCTGCGCCCTGTCCCGAGGTGGGGTCGCTGTCTTCACTTGAAGGTTTATCGGATGGGCTACCGCTAACCCCCTGGCGCCGCTGCTGGTCAGCACCCAGCCCGCCGGAAGTCGTTCGATGACGGAGCACGAGCGGCTCCGGTTGTTGCGATGCCTCGCCAGCGTCTACGCTGAGCGCCCCCCTTTGAAGAAGTGGAGAGCCCTGCATGTCCGCAGGTCGCTCTGCCTCCGCTGAACCAGCCAATTCCAACTCGCGGCCACCACTTGTGACCCCGTCCAACGAGCGAGTGGCATAGTTCACCAAATCAGACAGTTGTAGTCCGCGCGCACCCGCGGTCCGTGTCGCGGCATGCCACTGCTGGCTTTGCACACAACGCACGTCAAGCTCTCGCATGCGCAGGGCGGCGGTTACTCTCAACGCTTCCTGCTCGTCGTGGGTCTCGAACAATCGCACTGCTGGCCCGCGCATGCACGGCAGCACGTCATCGACCTGACGTCCCAGCACCGCCGCTACCCGTTCCGAAACTCTGCCTCGGTCGCTATCGGGTTCCAATGCCAGCAGAACGCTAAAAGAAACGGTTTGCTGACTCACTGTCCGTCCTTTCTCGGGCTCTGCAGAACGTTACCTGACATTGGCCACGATGTGGTGACAGCAAACATGCAGCCCGCTGCGAGACCAGTCAATGCATATATGTGTCAACTGAATGGAACTAGACGCGCCAGACCTGCAACATCGCGGACACATTGCACACAAACATCGTCAGTGTGCCTGCTCTACGTGCAGACCGTTCACCGATGCGTTGTGAATGGCTCACTTCGACGTATTCAAAGGCGGTTAGCCCAACAGCCCGATGAGAATTCCCAGACCGATAAAAAACGTCGAGACCATGATCAGCGTCAGCACAACCTGCCCCCACGATGTTCCGATTCGAGCTCGCGCCTGACGGTCATCCACGGTCACATCCTCTTCATTACTCAGCTCATCCATGCGTCTTTTCTGCTCGGCCATACCGGGCAGAATAATGCCGAGCAGAAACACGATGATGAGAGCTACTTCGGCGACCAGTACCATCTGCAGCCGACGAATCCAGACTCCGCGGGTCTGTTCCAGTTGTTCCACCACTTCGGGAATGCCATCGTGCAATGTCGGCAACGGAACAAAATCGACCGGCAACAACCCCATCAGCCAGCGCGCGAAGTCACGCCTCTCTGATTCCGTAAGCGAAGGAATCAACGCCTGAGTCGCTGGCGAAAAGAACGGGGCCCAGGCATCGGGGGCATTACCCGCCATCCTTCTTAGCGCTGCCTGCAAGGCGACGTCCGGACTGAGTGCCTGGTCGTGCAGTAGCACCCAGGCCGAAGTAAAGGGTGGGTTGTTGCTCCAGTAAGGCACCCGATAGACGTTGCAGAGCAAGATTCCGTCCTGAGCGGGAGTTGGCTGCCCGATACTCGCCAGAAATCGTTCTTCGGCCGACGAGCCCGTGTTTCTGGACGACGCATGTACCCACGTGTTGTCGCATCGCACCCCCAGCATCCACGTATCGCCCGAACGTATGTGCATCGAATGCAGACTCACTCGACCATCAAGGACCTGCACCGGCTCATCGGGAGTGACGATCTGGGCTTCCTGAGAA
>JAGWVZ010000672.1 GCA_018970625.1 Myxococcales bacterium
CGGCGACACAAGGTAGCTTTACGCTTGCCCGACGCAGCCCCACGATATAGCGCAGCACGCCTTCGTTTATCACGGCTCGCGGCGATATTTGCCGGCAGGGCCGTTATATTTCACGGCATGTCTTCTGACTGCGCCCTGCAAACGATCTCTACATGACCCCACAGTCCTGGTACACGCTCGCCGTTCTGGCCATCATGTTCGTGGCGCTGGTCAAGGAATGGTTCAGCGCCGATGTCATTGTTACCACCGCGCTGGTGCTGCTCTGGGCCACGGGTGTCATTGATACCTCCGAAGCGCTGGGTGGGTTCGGGAACGCGGGACTGCTGACCGTAGGGTTCCTGTTCGTGGTCTCACGCGCGCTGCAGGACACCGGCGCGCTGGCTCGGCTGTCTGACGTCGTGCTGGGCAACCGGCTGCACCGCCGCTCCGGCATGGCGCGTATGGTCTTCTCGATCGGCACCATTTCAGCGTTCATGAACAACACGCCGCTGGTGGCCATTTTTACGCCGGCAGTACGCGACTGGGCCCAGCAACGCGGCAAAGCGCCTTCAAAGTTCCTGATTCCGGTATCTTATGCTGCCATTCTGGGCGGTACCTGTACCTTGATTGGCACCTCGACCAATCTGCTGGTGAGCGGTCTTCTGGAGGCCGAAGGGTACGAGCCGTTCAGCATGTTCGAGATCTCTCCTGTGGGAGTGCCCGTCGCGATTGTGGGCGCGATCTTCATCAGCATCTTCGCGCGGCACCTGCTTCCCGACCGCCGCCCACCGGCCCAGAATCTCGAGATTGAGTCGCGCGAGTACAGCGTGCGATTGCAGGTGAGCGAGGACTGCCCTCTGATCGGAAAGTCGGTAGAAGGCGCCGGCCTTCGAAGCCTGAAAGGTCTTTATCTGGCCGAAATTGAGCGTGGGACCGAACGTATCGTGCCAGTGCGTCCGACGGACGTGCTGCGACAGGGCGACCGGCTGGTGCTTTTCGGCGTTACCGATACGGTAGTCGAGCTGCGCAAGACCCGGGGACTGCTGCCGGTGGATGACGCCGACGACACCGAGCAGCCCGAGATGCTGAAGGAGCGGAACCTGTACGAGGTCGTCGTCTCGGCCAACTCGCCGCTGGTGGGCTCGACGCTTCGTTCGTCGGAGTTTCGCCGCCGCTACGATGCGGCTGTCATCGCCATTCAACGCAACGGTGAACGCCTACGGCAGAAACTGGGCGAGGTAGAGCTCGAGGCAGGCGACACGCTCATGGTAGAAGCCAGCCCGGGCTTTCATGACGTCTGGCGCCACGCGACCGATTTTTATCTGGTCTCCGAAGTCAAAGAGTCAGAGCGGCCGCGCTACGCGCTCGCGGGCATCTGCCTGACGATTACCGCTCTCATGATCGCGGCGATGGGCTCGGGAGTCGCCGACCCTGCGCTGGCGTCCGCCACCGCGGCCATCCTGTTGATTCTGACCCGTTGTATCCAGATCGGCAATGCTCGCAATTCGATCGACATATCGGTGATGGTCGTTATCGCCGCCGCTTTCGGCATTAGCGCCGCGGTGACCAACAGTGGACTGGCTGCGAAGATCTCGGGCGCAGTCGTCGGGCTTGGCGTTACGTCGCCCGTGGTCATGCTGGCCGTGGTTTTCCTGATGACCGTATTTTTTACCGAATTGCTCACCAACAACGCGGCGGCTGCCCTGGCCATGCCTGTCGCGCTCGCGGTTGCGCAACAGGTCGCCACCATCACCGGCAATCCCATCAATCCTCGCCCTTTCGCCATCGCCGTCACCATCGCCGCATCCATGAGCTTTATTACTCCCATCGGTTACCAGACCAACCTGATGGTGTATGGTCCGGGGGGGTATCGGTTCAGTGATTTTGCGCGTATCGGCGTACCCTTATCGATCGTGACGTTTGTTGTCTCGATGCTGATCATTCCGCAGGTGTGGCCACTCGAGTAAACAGGCCGTTGACAGGGCGAGGGCACGCCCCACCGAAATAGCGTGGGACACACGCGGCAGTACGCGTTCAGGCGATGTCACAGGATGATCGCGGCGAACTAAACAAACAGCACCTCGCCTGAGCGTATCAGGCGCTCTTCGCCCGCCACACCCGGCCCGGCTGAATCTACCCGAACGCGCAGCGCACCATCGGGGTCAAGACCCAGGGCCAACCCGGTCGCAATACCACCCGCGTCCTGAAACGATACACGCCGACCGGCGGTCACATCCAGCTCGCGGACGCGTTCCAGCAGCGGGGCGATCTGGCCATCCCGAAGCGCATCGACCTGCAGCAGCAGTTGTTGATGAATCAGGCCCGCC
>JAGWVZ010000673.1 GCA_018970625.1 Myxococcales bacterium
GGTTCGGGCGAGAAGTGACGATGCTGACCGCCGCCCTGCCGGAGTGTCAGAGGTCAGTGGCCGTTCAGTCGTGGAAAAAATCCAACAGCGCGCTCATGCGTTCGATGGCGTCGTTCTGCAAGACCGCGGCGAGTGTATCGTGCACGGGTGGGCTTACCGCCGTTCCGGTGAGAGCAATGCGGATGGGCTGGGCAATCTTGCCCATGCCGACGCCGGTGCGTTCCACATAGGCTTGCACCGCCGCCTCGATGGACGCGGGCGTCCAGACCGACAGCGCAGCCAGCTCGGCGATCAGGTCGGCGAACGCCGCTTTGTGTTCGTTTTTCAGGAACTTGGCGACCGCTTTCTCGTCCAGGGTGGTGGGCTTGTTCCACGCAAACATGGCCGCGCGGCACATGTCCACCAGCGTCGGGCTGCGTTCGACCAGCGCGTTTACAATGACCAGCAGGCGGTCATCGACCTGCGCGTCAATGCCGGCCTCTTTCAGGTGCCAGAGCAGACGCTCGGCGATGGTCGTGTGCGGCAGTCGCTTCATCCACTGCGCGTTCACCCAGAGCAGCTTCTCGTCGTCGAATTTGCCGCTCGCCCGGTTGCAGTCCACGAGCTCGAAGAGCTGCTGCAGCTCACTGACCTCAAAAAGCTCCTGATCGCCGTGCGACCAGCCCAGCCGCGCCAGGTAGCTGATGATCGCCTCGGGATGGTAGCCGTTGTCACGGTACAACATGACCGACGCCGAGCCCTTGCGTTTGGAGAGCCCCTCGATCATGGGCAGGTGGGCAAACTTTGGCAGCGGGTAACCGAGCGCCTGGTACAGGTGAACCTGTTTGAAGGTGTTGCTGACGTGGTCCTGTCCGCGGCAGACATGCGTAATGCCCATGTCGCCGTCGTCGCAAACCACCACGAAGTTGTACGTCGGCCAGTTGTCAGAGCGCAGGATGATCAGGTCATCGAGCTCCTCATTGTTGACCGAGATGTCGCCAAGCACGAGGTCGTGGAACGTGGTGGTGCCTTCGAGCGGGGTCTTGAAGCGAATGACGTAGGGGCGGCCGTCGGTGGGGTGGTCGGTGCGATCGCGCCACGTGTTGTCGTACTTGGGCTTTCGACCGTCGGCGGACGCAGTTTCCCTCATGATTTCAATGTCTTCGACAGTAGAGAAGCACTTGTAGGCCTTGCCCTCGGCGACGAGTCGGTGAGCGGCGGCGCGGTGCATCTCCACGCGCTCCGACTGGATCACGATGGGTTCGTCGGCGTGCATGCCCAACCATGCCATGCCGTCGAGAATGGCCTGCCGGCTGGCGTCGGTGTTGCGGTCCTGGTCGGTATCTTCAATGCGGAGCAGGAACTTTCCGCCGGTGTGCCGGGCATACAGCCAGTTGAACAGCGCGGTGCGCGCGCCGCCGAGGTGAAGATAACCGGTGGGGCTTGGAGCGAAACGAAGGCGAGTCGTCATGAGTTCATCCGCAGGCCGGCGCGGGCGCGGGCCAGAGAGTCAATGAGCAGGGCAGTGGAACGCCCCGGCCTTGCAGGTAACCGAAGGTGAGGGCGCACGCGCAGAACGCAGCCCGGGCGTGCTAGCAAACGGGCGCGGCGGGTGCAATCGGGGGATGGGGGTGTGCATGACGCAGCGTGTTGGTATGAAGCGTTGGGCACGGGCATCGGCGCTTGACGTCGGGGCAGGGCCACGGCTAGGACCGTGCGTCCGCCGGATAGACTGGCGGTATTGCCCTTGTTGAGGACCGTATGGAACCTTTGAAGGCCGAGCTCCGAGCTGCGTTGAAGCGGCTCGCTGAGCTCAGGAGGCATCTTTGACGTCGCTCGTCTGACCGAACGTCTTGCCGAACTGGATGATCTCGCTGGCACGCCCGGATTCTGGGACGACGCCGAGCGCGCGCAAAAGGCCATGGAAGAGCGTGGCGGCTGCGAGCGAACCATTGAACAGATGCGCGAGCTGGAAAGCCGCGCCGCCGATGCCGGTGCGCTGATTGAGCTCGCCGAGGAGATGGGCGAAGCGGAAGTGATCGACGAGCTGCGGACGATCCTGTCGGGTCTGACACGCGAGCTGAACGAGCTGGAGTTCAAGCGCATGCTGTCGGGCGAAGCCGATGCGCTGAACGCCATTGTGGCGATCAACGCCGGCGCCGGTGGTACGGAGAGCCAGGACTGGGCGTCGATGTTGTACCGCATGTATCTGCGGTACTGCGAGCGACAGGGCTGGAAGACCGAGATTCTGGACTATCAGGACGGCGAAGAAGCGGGCCTGAAGGGCGCGACGATCCACGTCACAGGCACCTACGCGTTCGGGTACC
>JAGWVZ010000674.1 GCA_018970625.1 Myxococcales bacterium
GAGCTTGTCCAGAGCGACCTTCCCGCCGCGGCGTATGCCTGAATCGGGCGTGGTAATCAAGTGCCTGTACAGACGGCTTGGCAACGCTGTTATCCGTGCACAAAACGTGGGCGTCACAGTGAATGACGTACGATTGACCGGCGCAGAAGACGATGACGCAACCCAATATTCCGGAAGAGCTCAGGAAGGCGCAGCCGCTGGTGCTATTTGATGGCGTTTGCTCGCTGTGCAACCACAGCGTGGACTTCCTGTTGCGACAAGATCGGACCGGAACGCTTCGGTTTGCGTCCTTGCAGGGCGAAACTGGCAGTCTGGTCGGCGTGGCATTTTCGCATCCCACGGCGCGGCTCGATTCCATCGTGTTCGTAGAGTCCGACCGGTTGTACACGCACTCCACCGCAGCCTTGCGCATTCTTCCCTATCTGGGCTTGCCCTGGCAGATTTTTCGGGTGGGATGGCTGCTGCCGCGGGTGCTTCGAGACTGGTTGTATGGAATTGTGGCACGAAACAGGTACCGCTGGTTTGGTACGCGTGAGACTTGCCGCATGCCGACCGAAGAAACGCGGGGGCGGTTGCTGCCATGAGTCGCCCTGCAAGTGTCGTCGAGCCGAGACGTGTGTGTGTCGTGTGCGGTCGAGAGATCGAATGGCGAAAGAAATGGGCACGCGACTGGGAGCACGTGAAGTATTGCAGCGACGCGTGTCGAGGTCGCCGTCAGGACACCACCCGGGATCCGTTGCAGCAGGCCATGATCGAGCTGCTTCGGCAGCGCGCAGCTGGCGCGACCATCTGTCCTTCCGAGGTAGCTCGGCTGGCGGCGGGCGAGGAGTGGCGAGCGCGCATGGAAGATGTACGTGCTGCCGCCCGACTGCTCGTGGCGCAGGGTCTGGTTGACATCACGCAGGCAGGGCGGGTGGTGGACCCATCGACGGCGCGTGGCCCAATTCGTGTGCGCGCGACACGTGCCCTGTTGACCCCCGACACGACCACGGTAGAGCCTTCAGGCCGCTCCAGCCGTCGCGGCGCGAACAACCCGTAGCGGTCATTTACAAGCGCCGTCGCGCCATGCGCGGTTGTTGGCGTGGAGCGCGCAAACGACCTTCCCCATAGTCATGATGAATCGGTTTGTTCTCTATCTGGTGTTGACACTCGCCTCGCTCGGTTACGTGCTCTGGTTTGGCGTGCAGCACCACGAGGTACGCTGGCCCATGCTGCTGGTGGTCATTCTGTTGGCATTTCGGACGTGGGGATATTGGCGACAGTACGTGACGCGCGACGCATAGCGCATCCTCGACGCGGCCCCTCGTGCGAAGGTCAGGTCGCGATTCTAGCAGGACTGACCCGAACCCGGCGAAGACTGCCCTATGCCAGGCGGTTTGGAACCGACAGGGCCACGACAGGATTTCCCACCGCAGGTGTTCGGTTTTCGGCAGGTCAGAAGCGGGTACCGGCGGTGACCTGAACGCGCCATGCCCCATCAGCGCGGTTTCGATACGTGTCCGATGCAACGTCGTAGTGCACGCGGGCTCCCAGAACCGCCCTGATATGGGCCTGCGCATCGAACCCCGTGAAGACCGTGAAGTCGGAGCGGAAGGTTGCGGTGGGACCCAGCTCTGCGCCAGCGGCGGTAGAAAACCCTGCTCCACCCACAAAGCGGATCCACTGAGTCAATGGATTGCCAAAGCGAGGCCCGCCTTCGAACAGAATCCGGGTTAGCTGTAGTCCATGGAAGGCGTCGGCGCGGCCCTGCGCAGAAACATAACTGTAACCCGGCAAGCCCACGCGCACCGAAAGGAGCACCCGAACCCCCTCGCGCTCCATGACGCCGCCCTTCAGCACCAGCTCGCCGGCTGTGGCTTCAAGTCGTGCCGCCCGTTCTACGCGAAGGTTACGGGAGAAGTGCACGTGTCCCCATGCCAACGCAAACGAGGAGGACGCGAGATCGGTCGATTGCCCCATGGGCCGTTCCCGGCGAAAGACAGACAGTGTCGCATCGGCCCACGAAACGCGTTCTCCATCAGGCTGGACGCCCAACTCCACGAGACCGCGCAGACCCATGAACGTTTTCTGGCTACGGAAGCGGGAGTTCGGAGCCACCGTATCGCCCACGAGCTCGCGTCTGGATACACCGAACTGCAGCCCGAGAACGGGGAGAACGCGATCGCGAGCGCTGACCATGACGCCGGCGTCGAGCCCACCGTGGGCACTCACCACATGCCGTGCCGATGGAGCTGCAGGTGCAACGGCAGACTCTCGCAGACCGATCACCGGTTCTTCATCAAGATTGGCGTCGGGAATGACG
>JAGWVZ010000675.1 GCA_018970625.1 Myxococcales bacterium
TCGGTGCCGGGACGGTAGTCACCCACCCGACTGTCTTCATGCCAGACCTCGATCACGCCCATGTCGAGCGGCCCGGCAGAGCTTGCGGCCCATGGCGTAACCAGCCAGGAATCGGACAACCACGCCACGGCTCCTTCCGCCTGCACGTCCACCCCGAGCCCAGTGGACAGCGGCAAGTCAAGCAGCGGTACCGAGATCGCACCACCACGCCAACCGTCTCCATTCGCCATGGTGAGGCGCAGATCACACCCCTCGACCTGAAGCGGGGAAAGCCGACGAGCCGACAGTGAGATCATCCCCTGACCGAACGTAACCCCCTCCGATGGCGTGATCTCAAGGCAATCAGAAGTCGCCACCCACGCCCCTGATTCCACAGGCTGACCATCGACCAGGGCACGCCAGGTGAAATCGGCGGGCACCTGCGTCTGCGTCAGAAAAAGATGTGCCGGACCCTCAAGAGCGACGGCGGCCGAACGAAGCGTGAGTGAGCGCAATTCGGTCACGGGATCCACGGCACCGCGCCCGTCCCAGCTGACGCGCAACGACCAGTCGCCTTCGTCCATCACCTCGACAAGCCGAGCCTGACCAGCACGATCGGTGAGCTGCACGAACTCCAGTCGCTGACCCGAAGATGCGGTGAGCTCCAGACGCACGGGCACCTGTGCGACGGGCTCGCCAGCATCATCCTCTACCCGGACTCTCACGCTCAACCGTAGTCCCAGCGTCGCCGTCTCGACATCCAGTCGACTCCGGCTCCGAATCTCAATCGGGTCAGCCAACGCAGCCGGGACCGTCAGTCCCTCAGACGACGCGACGACACCGAGGATCAGCCCTGCCAGCCAGCCGAACACCCTGCTCCGATCGGCTGTGTCCGCGACGCGCGCGCCCAGAGCCGCGCCATAACACGCACCCTGCCGCATGAACGCACCCGCGGACGTCCGCCAGCTGAAGGCGGCGTTACGCCCGCATTCTCTGCGAATTGTCTGCCAGCACGCCACGGTTCCGAACCTTTCAGAGATCTGTTTCGACGTGCCGAACACTCTCACCATTCCTGACGAAAAATGCACGCCTCGACGTGACTTCTTGCGCATCCTTCAGGCCGACCAAATCCGTCCGCCACTCCGGCCCCATGCAAGGTGTCCATCGCGAGGTCCCTGTCGATGTTGCGATGACGCGAGCGTGTCTGCAGGCCCTTGCCAATAAACGGCTTGTGAACGCATACTCCGAGGCGAAACGTCCCGACCCTTTGCAAGGCACGTGAACACGAGCCCGGGCTCGGATGACGCTGCCCACCCTTCCGTACGATCGTCTCATGGCGCGGCGACTGCCGCAGATGCCGGGTCCAGCAGGCTGGCGCCGGCCAGGTGAACTTATGACGGCAATGAATCGTTTGATCCCATCGTCGAGTCCCATGCGGTTTTCAGGGCGGAAGTACGCCTTTGTCGTGGTCATGCTGTCGGCCGTTATGGCCGCTCTGGCATTTTTCAGCGCTCCTGCTCCAGGCTTCGCACAAGGGCTTGCGCTGGCAGTTGTCCCCGGAGTAGCCGACGGCGTGACCGAACAGGAGTGGGCCGACATCGTGGAGGAGAGCGCCTTTCTGGTAGAGGACTTTGGCCTGTACACAGTGAACCGCTACTATGAGATGGAGGCGGCGGTGGGACCGGACCTGGCCATGTCGGTACTGGCGTGCGGCGTGGATTCCCAGTGCGTGGCTGACATGCTGTACGGTTCAGTGTACGCGTTTGCCCTGCACGTGCATCTGGAACGCAGCGCGTGGGATGTGCGGGTCACCTACCGGCTGGTCGATGTCGCCAGTGGTAGCGTGAGTGGTGAAGCGACCGCTGTGTTGGCTGCTCCCAACGATTTTCCAGCCTTGCAGGTGCCCTGCTGGGCGGCCTTGCGGGGCGAACGTCTGGCACCTCCGGCGGTCGCGACAGGGCCCGTTACGGCGCCACAACCCGCGGATCAGAGGGGCCCGGCTCCGACTGAGTGGCCTGCTAACCAGACCGTCGATCGTCCACCGGCCGATCTGGACCGCCCTGCTCCGACTCGTGCGCCGATGAGGCCGATGGGGTTGGCCGGACGTGTCACCGCCGCAGTCGGCGCCGCTCTGGCAGCGGGCGGCGTGCTGTTGTCATTTGCTGCAGATGACACGCTTCAGACCATCCAGTCCGAGCCCCACCCACGCGGCGAGCTGGAGTCGCTGCAGCAGCAAGGGCGCAACCAGCAGCGATTTGGCAATGTACTCATGGTGACAGGCGGTGTAGCCCTCGCCACGGGTATCACGCTGGTGATCATTG
>JAGWVZ010000676.1 GCA_018970625.1 Myxococcales bacterium
GTCCCCATGAAACTCGCCTATCCCCAGGCCGATATTCCCACATTTCAGCTGTCGCTCAAACACGGACTAAACCCGCGTGAGCACCTCGCGATTGGCCGTGCGCTACAACCGCTGCGTGACGAAGGTGTGTTTATTGTTGGCAGTGGAATGAGTTACCACAATATGCGCGGGTTTTTCGGAGCTGTCCCAAACGTGCGCGATGACTCTGCACGCTTTGATGACTGGCTGGTCGAGACGGCCGCCGCGGAACCCGATGCGCGCGACACCCGACTGGCCGAGTGGGAGTTGGCGCCAGCGGCTCGCGCCTGCCACCCCCGTGCAGAACACCTCCTGCCACTGATGGTCATTGCCGGCGCAGCTGGCGATGACCCGGGTACCGTTCCGTATCGCGACGTGCTCATGAATGCTCACATCAGCGCGACACACTTTGGCTAATTCCGCACGCTGACAGGGCGGCATTACGCCTGTACACGGACGCATCTACCCATGCCCGTCTGAACGCTCCGGCCGCTGCCGCACCCCTCTGAATGAGCTCGCGCATATGAACAACACCAGCGTCGAGTCCTGGTTGCAAGATGGCTGTGGCCGCTGTGACCTCTTTGCAACTCCGGCCTGCAAGGTGCACCTGTGGACCGATACACTCGTAGCGTTGCGCGAACGGATACTCGAACATGAACTGACGGAAGTCATGAAATGGGGCGCACCCTGCTACACGTGCAATCAGAAAAATGTCGTGATTCTTACCGCCCTGAAAGATTTCTGTGCGCTGAGTTTTGTTCAGGGGGCTGCACTCCACGACCCGGACGGTTTGCTCGTCAGCCCCGGACCGCACTCTCGCTACGCGCGCTACCTGAAATTCCAAACCACGGCAGACGTCGTGAGAATGCGTGAACCCACGCGCAGGCTTCTTCAGCAGGCGATCGACCTTGCTCACTCAGGAGAGAAATTCACGCCTGAGATTCGACCTGAGCCGTTGCCCGAGGAGCTGCAACGCGCGCTGGAATTCGATCCCGTATTGGCCGAAAGGTTCTCATCACTCACGCCGGGACGCCAACGAAGCCATATCCTCTATATTGGTGGTGCGAGTAGCACGGCAGCCAGAGAACGCAGAGTTGAACGGTGTGTCCCCAGAATCATGGCCGGAAAGGGATTTCAGGAGCGTTGAATTTCAACACGTGAGTACCGGATGCACAATCGAACATCCGGAGAGATGGGGAATAACCCGCAAAATAAGCCGCCCTGATTGTTCAACCCGCGCTCGAAATTCTCACCGAATCAGGCAGGCAGCTTATCGGCGGTTGAACGCCTTTTTCGCGAACGGTTTCCTCTCATCATGGCACCTGACAATTCCCGTAATACTCCTGCAAAAGGCAATCGTACCCGTAACAGGCTCCGGCGGTCGGTCGGCACAGATCACCCGTACACTCCGACAGACATGCCACGCTGCCGCAGCACTGCCCGGAGCGCCGCCGGGCAAAGCAAGTCGTCGCAGGACCTGTAATGGAGAAAATGTCGCGCTGGTCATCTTCACACGTGCCATACTCGGTAGTGCCCTGATCGGAGACACAGTACCAGTTGCCGTCAGAGCCCTGTTGAGGGAACCGGGAGAACCAGCTGGTGACGCCGCCTCCGCTATCTACCGGGCACGTATCGTTCAGATTCAGACAGCTGGAACCGGACTGCACCGTCCAGGTACCCTGACTGCAGGAGAGTGTAGCGCTGCCTACGGTGGGTTGTTCGGTGTCGGATACCGACGTGGCTCCCGCATGAGCTGTCGCCACTGGGGTAGCCGAGCAGCTCCCCCACGTCTGCGAAGTCGCTGTGCAGCTGCGATTCGAACTGCACACCGCAAAGTCAAAGAACCCGGAACTGCCCTGACAAGTCCAGTTCCAGGGCCCCGTGCCCGAAACGGCAGACGGGATACCTGACGCGCAAAGGCCGGAAGTAGGCGCCGTTGCGGTGCTGCCACCGCGCGCCGTACCGCACTGTGCGGCGGCACAGCTGACTCCGTTATCAATCCCCGTATCGCAGTTGTCGTCGATGCCGTTGCAGACCTCGGGACGACCGGGATTGATGGCCGCGTTACCGTCGTTGCAGTCGCTGTTGTTGCCCACATAACCGCTCGGCGCGCTGCAAGCCTGTCGGGTACCGCTACTGGCAGCCCCATACGCATCCCCGTCGGCGTCCCGATAGTACGTCGACTGTACGCCTTCGTCCGTGCTGCCGTCACAGTCGTCGTCGGCGCCGTTGCACACTTCGGTGGCGCCGGGGCGAATCGACGCGTTGCCGTCGTTGCAGTC
>JAGWVZ010000677.1 GCA_018970625.1 Myxococcales bacterium
GGGTTCGCCCCGACCCCTTGGTACCCAGATCCAGTAGTCGCCCCGCATCGTCGCGCATCTGCGCCAGCAGGAATCCCCGACCGTCTCCCAGCTGCGGGTTAAAATGCCGAAACTGGTGACCATGGTAGCGTAGCGCCAGACGCTCCGGCAATGAACCAGGCAAGGGTTGCAGCGATGCAAAGTGGGCCTCCCACTCCGATGCGGTCAGGTCGTGCAGCCCGACCCGTTGCGCCCACCTCTGGTTGCGATAACGCAACACGTGCTTCGGGAAGGCCTGCGGCTGCACCACGTCGGCGAATCCTTCGCCCAGCTCAAGCCACGAGGTTTCAGGACGCCAGCTGCTGGAAAAGGACATGGAATTTCCGGGCGCGAAACAATTCAGGCGAGGCCGATTTCGCGAAGTCGCTGCAACAGGTATTCGCCAGCGCTGATCGCGGGGTACCGCACGTCTCCACCGCAGCGGGCGACGCACGATGGGAGCGGCGTCAGGTCGACATTGCCGCGCGGGTGCACAAAGAAAGGCATGGAAAACCGCCGGTCACGGTCGTTGTCCGGGTTCACCACACGGTGTGTTGTGCTGCGCAGCACACCATTGGTGAGCTGCTGCAGCATATCCCCGGAATCCACAATGATCTGCCCATCGAGTGCGTGAATCGGGCGCCAGCTTCCGTCGCGCTCCAGCAGCTCCAGACCCGCCGACGTGGACTCACACAACAGCGTAATGAAGTTGATGTCCTCGTGCGCTGCTGCCCGAATGCTGGACGGGTCACGGTCGGGGGCGACCGGCGGATAATGAATGATGCGTAAAATCGTATCGCCGCCCTCGGCCATACGCGACATCAGATTCTTTTCTTCGCCCAGGTACAGGGCGCAGGCCTCAAGGAGCTGCGCGGCACAGGTGTCCAGTTGCCGAAACAGCTCCAGCATCACAGGGCGGAAGGACGGCACCTGAGGGTCGGGCCAGAGGTTCGCAGGCGCGCCCTCCCGGTCGCGACCCACGTGCCAGAACTCCTTCAAATCCGGCACCTTGTGGTCTTTGGCCTTCTCGCGCCCGAAGCTGGTGTAGCCGCGCTGTCCCTTCAGGGCGAGGTCTTCGTATGACCGCTTGGTAGCCTCATCGAGCAGGAAGAACGTCTCGGCGTCGCGGTAGGCGTCCCGGATGAGCTTTTGTTCGACGCCGTGATTCACGAGCGAAAAGAAACCGATATCCTCAAGCGCCGAGCCTACCGTCTGAACAAAGGCGTCACGCTGAGCCGCAGTGCCACGCAGATAATCCTGCAAATCAACAACCGGAATGGTCTGGGTCGTCATACGTTCTCTCGGTATCCCGCAGAAGTTACTGGACAGGGAGGGTGATATCCGCGGCAGCAATGGTGAACTCGAACACATCGACGGGGCCGGTGACGACCTCGGGAGGGGTATTTCGAGCCGCGGCTTCGTCGTCCGCGTAGTGCTGCGCCTGTTCCTGCGTGAGCGTCGTGCGCGCCAGGGTTCCTTCGAGCACAACCGTCGCTCCGGGCGTATTGCGCGGTACAAAGAAGCCGTAATTCAACATCTGCACGCGCACCGAACGCGGCACGTCGGGCGCAGCCAGCGTGAACCAACACCCCGCCCGCTGGCAAACACGCTCAATCGTGCCCGTGACTTTGCAGGCCTGCCCCGAGTCGGCGCACGTCTCAATCGCGCTGGCCAACGACATGGGCTCGCCCGCAATCGTGAACGGAGCACCATAGTGACCCGTTTCGCCAGGATTCAGCGCTCGCGGACGTCCATCCGGCCCCAGCAAACCTGCAGGGTCGGCTGCCACCGTGCCGTGGTCATGCCCGGCGTGGTCATGCCCGGCGTGGTCGTGACCGGCGGCTGCCGACGCTTCCGTCGGCATCGACGTTGGCATGGAGGCCGGTTGTTCACCCGAGGCCGGTGTAGCCGAGCGTTCGGCAGGCGGAGCGGCGGGCGGCGTGCCACTGCCGGCGCTGGGTGGGTCGGATGGCGCCGAGGGGCAGCCAGCGAGAACAAGTACACAGACGAGAGCGGCAATCTTGTGCATTTCGCGTAACGGGGGCGTCGAGTCCATGAGCGCGCGCCTGTGTATGCTGCAACCGCCGAACGCGCAAGCCTGCAGCCAGCGTCACGCATGGGTCGGGACGTACCGCCGCGGGTGCTCATCCGCAATAGCAGATCTACTGGTCAGGCCGCGAGTTGGGCTGCGTTGAGCCGGCGACGGCTCGTGTCGAGTTGAAAGTCCACTTGCAGCGCACTTGCAATCCTGCGCCACGCGTAAGCGAAGCGCCCTGACA
>JAGWVZ010000678.1 GCA_018970625.1 Myxococcales bacterium
TCATCCAACATTCAGAACAAGCATCGTGGCCGAATCCGATACGAGGATGTGCGCCGCGTGAAGTTCGATGAGGGTTGGGTTGCCATGAATCGAAATGGCAAACTGATTCTTCAGGACGAGAAGGGCCAGACCAAGGAGTCTTTCCCGGTCGTTTATGGTGCAAAGCTCTTCTTCGAAGAGGGAACCATTGTCGACTCCGGCACAACGCTCGCTGAATGGGACCCGTTCTCCAATCCTATTCTCGCCAACTCCGACGGTGTCGTTCGTTTCGAGGACATTATCGAGGGCGTGACTGTGGAGGAGTCTTACGACCAGACTACGTTCCTCGCCCGCCTGGTGGTCATTGAATCGAAAGACCCCAATGCTCGTCCGCGCCTGACGGTGAAGTCTCGCGAGGGCCGTGGGACGACGACATACAGTCTGCCAACGGGCGCGATCATTGACGTTGTGGATCGGCAGGAGATCTTCGCAGGGAAAGTGCTTGCCCGTGTGTCGAGAGAGTCCCAGAAGACCAAGGACATCACCGGTGGTCTGCCGCGCGTCGCCGAGCTGTTTGAGGCGCGCAAGCCCAAAGAGATGGCCGTTGTATCCGAGATCGACGGCGAAGTTCAGTTTGCACGAGAGACAAAAGGCAAGCGCTTTCTGGATGTTGTCCCGAAGGCAGGCGAGAAGCGACGTTATGCGGTACCGAAAGGGAAGCACATCGTTGTGCAGGAGGGCGACTACGTGCGTGCTGGTGAGGCACTGACCGAGGGTCTCGAGAATCCGCACGACATTCTGGCCATATCCGGGCGTAAGTCGTTGTCGAACTATCTCGTTGACGAGATTCAGGAAGTTTATCGTCAGCAGGGTGTTCGCATTCACGACAAACACATCGAGACCATCGTTCGTCAGATGCTCCGCCGAGTGAAGATCGTGGATCCGGGCGACTCTCAGTTCCTCGCGGAGCAAACGGTTGATCGCACGCTGTTCGAGGAAGAGAACGCCAACGTACTGGCTCATGGAGGCTCGCCGGCTGTGGCCGATGACCTTCTGCTCGGGATTACGAAAGCGGCGCTGTCCACGGAGTCGTGGATCTCTGCATCAAGCTTCCAGGAGACCACGAAGGTGCTCACGGAAGCTGCGATCAATGGCAAGATCGACTACCTGCGCGGTCTGAAAGAGAACGTGATTATGGGGCGTCTGATTCCGGCGGGGTCTGGGCTTCCTGCTTACCGTCAGCTGGATGTGCGTTTGAGTCCCGAAGCCGGCGAATCGGTGGACGAAGAGTTGGAGTCCAGCGCGATTTGAGCGCAGGAGTGCCGAACCCTGGAGGGCCGCCACTGGCGGCTCTCGATCTTTTTGCCGTATGCGAAGTTGTGAGCGCTGCCCAAAACATGGCCGAATCGTGGCGAATGATCCATGAGGTGCCTTGACAGTCCACGTTGCATCGGTATAATCCGCTGCCCTACGCTTGAGGAAGGCGGCTGCCTTCGAGAGGCGGGTCGCTCGTGTACAGACGAAGACAGCAGTAAAATATGCCAACAATCAATCAGCTCGTCCGCAAGGGGCGTCAGCGCAAGACTGACAAGACATCCGCCCCCGCTCTTCGCGGTTGCCCGCAGAAGCGCGGTGTATGCACGCGTGTTTACACGACGACACCGAAGAAGCCAAACTCGGCACTTCGGAAGGTGGCACGTGTTCGTCTCACCAACCTGATGGAAGTGACCGCCTATATTCCCGGCGAGAAGCACAATCTTCAGGAGCACTCTGTGGTTCTGATTCGTGGAGGTCGTGTGAAGGACCTTCCGGGCGTGCGTTATCACATCATTCGCGGCACACTGGATGCCAAGGGTGTGGATGCTCGTCGTCAGGGTCGTTCGAAGTACGGCGCGAAGCGTCCGAAGAAGGGCGCTGCCGCGGCGCCGACCAAGAAGAAATAAAGAAGGCCCGTCGGCCCCCATTCAGGAAATACGATGCCACGACGTAGAGTCATTGCGAAGCGCGAAGTTCTTCCCGATCCGAAGTACAGTGATCGGTTGGTCTCGAAATTTATTAACTCGCTGATGTTTGACGGAAAGAAGAGCATCGCTGAGTCGATTCTTTACGGTGCGCTTGATATTGTCGAGGAGCGTACGAAGGGTGAAAACCCAGTTGAGGTCTTCAAGCAGGCGGTCGATAACGTTCGGCCGGCTGTTGAGGTCAAGTCTCGTCGTGTCGGTGGCTCTACCTACCAGGTCCCGGTCGAAGTGCGCGCTGACCGCCGTACAGCTCTCGCCATTCGCTGGGTGATTGGTGCTGCGCGCAAGCGTAACGAG
>JAGWVZ010000679.1 GCA_018970625.1 Myxococcales bacterium
GAGCCGCTCACCGTCGAGTATGTGCGCGAGATCATTCGCACGGAGCGCCCTGACGCCATCCTGCCCACGATGGGCGGGCAGACCGCCCTGAACCTCGCCAAGAAGCTCTACGAGACAGGGGTTCTGGAAGAGTTCAACGTGCAGCTCATTGGCGCCGACTACGATGTCATTGAGCGCGCCGAGGATCGACAAAAGTTCAAGCAGGCCATGGAGGAGATCGGCGTCGGCATGGCGCGGAGCGGCTACGCGCACACGATCGGGGAAGCGTTTGAAGTGCTCGAGACCGTCGGCTTTCCGGCGATCATTCGGCCGAGTTTTACGATGGGTGGCACAGGCGGTGGCATCGCCTACAACCGCCAGGAGTTCGACGAAATCTGTCGCTGGGGTCTGGATTGCTCGCCCACGCGCGAGATCCTGGTCGAGCAGTCACTGATTGGCTGGAAGGAGTTTGAGCTGGAGCTCATGCGTGATCGCGCAGACAATGTGGTCATCATTTGCACGATCGAGAACCTCGACCCGATGGGTGTTCACACCGGGGACTCGATCACCGTGGCCCCGATACAGACCCTCACCGATGCCGAATATCAGGCCATGCGGGACGAGGCTATCCGCATCATCCGAAAAATCGGTGTGGAAACAGGCGGTTGCAACATTCAGTTCACCACCTGCCCCAAAACCGGCGAGCGCTTTGTCATTGAAATCAACCCCCGGGTGTCGCGTTCTTCGGCGCTCGCCTCCAAGGCCACCGGGTTCCCCATCGCCAAGATGGCTGCCCTTCTCGCCGTTGGTTACACGCTCGACGAAATCCAGAACGACATTACACGCGTCACCCCTGCCAGTTTTGAGCCGGTGATCGACTATACCGTCGTCAAGTTTCCCCGGTTTAACTTCGAGAAGTTCCCGGGCGCCAACGACACGCTGACCACGCAGATGAAATCGGTTGGCGAATCCATGGCGATTGGTCGCACGTTCGCCGAAGCCCTCCTGAAGGCGACCCGCTCTCTCGAAATCGACCGCTCGGGTCTGGTCCCCCTGCTAAAGCCACCCGGTGAGGGCGGCGTGCCCGAACGACGCGAGCAGCTCCGCGAGTTCTTCCGCGACCGGCTGGCGCGTCCCACGCCCGACCGCCTCTGGTACGTCGCCGACGCGCTCGGTTCAGGCCTCTCGGTCGCGGATGTGTTTGAGTTCAGCGCGATTGACCCCTGGTTTCTTCACCAGATCGCCGACGTCATGAACTTCGAGGTGCAGCTGAAAGAGTGGAATCGCGCCGGCGGACATCTGGCGTCTGAAGAGGGGCGCACCATGCTTTGGCAGGCCAAGCGCATGGGGATTAGCGACTCCGAGATCGCACGCCTCACCGAGCGTACGCCAGAAGAGGTCCGTCGCGAACGCATCGACGCGGGTATCCGCCCTGTCTATAAAAAGGTCGACACCTGCGCGGCCGAATTCGAGGCCGTCACTCCCTATCTGTACTCGACCTACGAAGCCGTCGAAGAGACAGCCCCGGGACCTCCTGAACGCAAGCGCGTCATGATCCTCGGCGGTGGACCCAACCGCATCGGGCAAGGCATTGAGTTCGACTATTGCGCTGTGCACGGCGTCAAGGCGCTGCGCGCTGCCGGCTACGAGACCATCATGGTCAACTGCAACCCCGAGACCGTCTCCACAGACTACGATGTGCCAGACCGGCTCTACTTCGAGCCCCTGACCTTCGAGGACGTCATGGAGATCGTCGATCGTGAAAAGCCATGGGGGGTGATTCTGCAGTTCGGCGGTCAGACGCCATTACGCCTCGCCATCCCCCTGATGCGCGCCGGCGTCCGAATTCTGGGTACCCGCCCCGATGCCATCGATCGCGTCGAAGACCGAAAGCGCTTCAACCAGTTCATCTCCCATCTCAAGCTGGCGCAGCCCGCCGGCGGCACCGTCAATGACCTCGACGAAGCCGTCGTTACCGCGCGCGGCATCGGTTACCCGATCCTGCTTCGCCCCTCTTACGTGCTGGGAGGGCGTGGCATGCGCATCATCTACTCCGAGTCCGAGCTCCGCACGTTCTTCGAAGAGGCCCGCAGCGCCGGACTGGGTGGCAACGTCCTCATCGACCAGTTCCTGAACGACGCCATCGAAGTGGACGTGGACTGCCTGGGAGATGGCAAGTCGTGGGTCATCGGCGGCGTCATGCAGCACATTGAAGAAGCTGGCGTTCACTCCGGCGACTCGGCCTGCTCGCTGCCACCCTATTCGCTGTCAAAAGAGCTGCACGACGAAATCTGTCGTCAGACGCTCGCCATGGCCG
>JAGWVZ010000680.1 GCA_018970625.1 Myxococcales bacterium
CGTCTCGGCGCTCAATGTATCGGTACGGAACGGTTCGAGCTCTTCATTCAGGTACCACTCGACGGTCAGCGGCAGCGCCTGCCCGTCGCGTGCGACGGCGGGGCTGAACTCCACGAACATGGACTGCTGCGGCGTCCAGTTGAACATGTACCAGTCGTCGTTGCCGGGACAGGTGAATGCCTGGTGCTCTCCCGGGTCCATGGCGCGGGCGGTGGAGCGAATATCGTTCGCCTCGAACTCATCATCGAGTGCGTAGCAGGGCGGAGTTACGGTAATTTCGAGTGTATAGGTGTATTCGAGCGGAATATTAGCCTCTACCTTCAGGTAAACAGGCGTATTTTCGGTGTAATTCACAGGGATTTCGACGTCGTTCATGGTGCGCCGCAGGGTCTGTCCCCGTACGTTCACACCGCTCTCCGCGAGCCCCTGATCGACACCGAGGACATCTTCGGCCTGCGGGCCGATGATGGCGATGCGGACATCGGTGGGCGAGATGAACTCCGGCGGAGGCGGACCGCCGTTGTCGTCCCGCAGTCGGGTGAATCGCGCGGTGACGTCCAGTGTGGCGCCAGGGAGTGCCGGAATCCGATACCAGTCAGCGTTGCCGGGGCACGCCGTGAACGTGACCTCTTCCGAGGTGCCCTCGGCCGACGGTTGAACACCGGGGGGCATGTAGTCTCCCTGATAGACGGACGAGGGCAGGTCCAGCGCCGCGTCAGGGGCATCGTTTGGTTCAAGCACGGTGTCGAGCGTCGAGCAGGCTGGAAACCGCCGGAGCAAGGTGATCTCGAGGTTGCGTCGTGCCGGTTCGTAACCGGGGTCCAGCACGAGGGCCCGTCGATAGCGCTCAATGGCCGCATCCAGCTCATCGCGAGCGACCAGCACATTGGCGAGCGCGGTGAGCGCCCGGACCTGCGCCGCGGTGTCGTCTTCGGAGAGCGCCTGCAGGTACGCGCGCTGCGCCTCTCCGTACGCCTGCGCCTGCTCGTGTACCCAACCGGACGCATACGCGAACCCCGGTCTTGAGCGTGTCTCTTCACCCACGCGTTCAATCGCCTGTTGAGCCGGTTCACCCGCATCGGCGTCAGCCAGCTCAATCGCCCGGTTGACCCAGGGGTCCTCGCGTTCCAGCAGGCCGTCGTCACAGCCGCTCAAGCTCAGCACCATGGTCATGATTGCTGTAGCCGAAGCACTCGTGGAGCGCCGTCTGCGATCGCGAAGGCCCGTTGCCACCAGCAACATCAGGAATGCCGGAATCGCGAAAAACTCAAATCTCTCTTCGTATTGAAGGCGCAGCAGGCTGCTGAGTACCTCATCTTCGTATTGCTCGATGGCCGAGTCCAGGAAGGCCTCGAGTGTTCCCTGTTGCCCCAGCCGCAGGTATTCGCCGCCGCCGGCGCGGGCGGTCTCAATGAGCTGCTGCTCAACCAGCCGCGAGGTCACGGTCTGGCCGTTTCGATCGGTCAGGTACTGGGTGATGGTGCCGTTGGCTGACCGCAGCGGAATCGTGGCACCCTCGGGCGTGCCCACCCCGACGGTGTACACATGAATGCCCTCGGCCTGTGCGTTGGCCGCAGCCTCAATGGGGCGAGTCACAGTGTCTTCGCCATCGCTCAGCACGATGATCAGCTGCGTTTGTGCGCGCCTGAACGAACCGTCGTCGCCTCCGAGCAGTAGCTGGGTCGAGCGTTCAATCGCGCGACCAACCGCGGTGCCCTGTCGGTCAAAATGGTAGGGCGATGCGCGGTCCAGATAATGACGAATCGCGCCGTAATCAGACGTCAGCGGCGACTGCACGACCGCATCGGCGGCGAAGACGACCAGGCCAACGCGGTCCCCATCCAGCCGACGAAGGTACGACGTGAGCTGCGACACCACCGCCTGCAGGCGATCCGGTGCCAGGTCGGTCGCGTACATGCTGCGGGAGAGGTCGAGTGCGAACACGATGTCGATACCGCGCCTCTGAATCTCGCGCGGACGTTCTCCCCATTGCGGCTGCGCGAAAGCGACCGCCAGCAGCCACGCAGCCAGCGTCAGCAACGCCGCTCGCGCCACGCGAACCTGCGCGCTGCCACCTTCCACGAGGGAGTGAATCGAGGACGGGCTGCCGAGCAGCGACGCCATGCGCTGCCGCCAGTCCTCCCAGGTCGCGTACAGTACCGGCATGATCACGGAGAAGACCGCCCAGCCCAAGCCGGATGGGCGTCCCAACCGCAGCACCATACCCACCACCACCGTCGCCGCCAGAAGCACGACGGAGCACACCAGCGCGGTGGTCCAGCGCAACGCGCGAGG
>JAGWVZ010000681.1 GCA_018970625.1 Myxococcales bacterium
GCTAGTGGCAGAAACTCCGGTGGACGCCATGGCAAATCAAGCACTTATGCTGATCAATTGCCGGCAATGTTTAAATTTGGCCGCAAGTGCTTGATTAATCGTTGCCCAGCGAAGTCTGTGTATAAGTGCGCACTCACCACAGCGCTGATGGTTCGTGGCCGGCATGCGAGGGATTAATGACTTTTGCTGGTCAGGCCCGCAACGCGCGGCTGATCTGATGCACCGCATCAACCAACACCGTGACCGACTCAGGTGGCGTGAACTGCGAGATGCCGTGGCCCAAGTTGAATACATGGCCTACGCCCGGTGCCGGCTTGCCGAAGCTGTTCAGCAAGCGCTCAACCTCGGTTCGAATTTGGTCTGGCTTGGCAAACAAGACGTTTGGGTCGAGGTTGCCTTGCAGCGCCACTTTGTGGCCGACCAACTCTCGCGCCGCACCGAGATTGACCGTCCAGTCCAAACCAACCGCATCGGCGCCACAACCGGCAATTTCTTCCAGCCACAGCCCGCCACCTTTGGTGAACACGATGCTCGGTATGCGCACCCCGTCATGCTCACGCTTTAATTGCTTCACCACCTCACGCATGTAGTGGAGCGAAAATTTCTGGTACACCCCGTCTGCCAGTGCGCCGCCCCAGGTGTCAAACACCATCACAGCCTGTGCGCCCGCCTCGATCTGGGCATTCAGATACGCCGCGACTGCCGCAGCGTTGACCGACAAAATATGGTGCATCAGATCAGGGCGGTCATACAGCATGGTTTTGACCAGCCGGAAATCATCGGAACCGCCGCCTTCGACCATGTAGCAGGCCAGGGTCCACGGACTACCGGAAAACCCGATCAAGGGCACACGCCCGTTCAGCTCGCGACGAATCTGCGTCACCGCGTCAAACACATACTGCAGCTTGGCCAGATCAGGCGCATGCAGCGCGCGCACCGCCGCCTCATCGCGCAAGGGGTGAGCAAAGCGCGGCCCTTCTCCCTCGGCAAATGAGAGGCCCAAGCCCATCGCATCCGGCACGGTCAATATGTCCGAAAACAAAATGGCGGCATCAAGCGCATACCGATCCAGCGGCTGCAGGGTCACTTCGGTCGCAAAGTCCGGGTTGGTTGCCAGCCCCATGAACGAACCCGCTTTGGCGCGGGTGGCGCGGTATTCGGGCAGGTAGCGGCCCGCCTGGCGCATCAGCCACATTGGGGTGTAATCGGTAGGCTGGCGCATCAGTGCGCGCAGAAAAGTGTCGTTCTTGAGAGGTGCGAAGGCGGTGGACATCCGAGGGCAATCAGTCGAGGTTTGGGACGAGTTGTCGCATTATCGTCGAAACTCGTTCAAAAACTGCCGATATCGCAGCGCCGTTCTTGGGTGTATTGGCCTCACGATGCCAGATTCACGGCGCCAACACGCATTCGACCTGCGACTCTTGCAACAAGCGACGCAGCGCCGGCGGCGGCTCGGCATCGCAAAACAGGCGGTCTATTTGAGACAAATGCGCCAGCCGCACCAAAGCCTGGCGCACGAACTTGTCCTGGTCGGCCACCAACCAAACCTCCCGCGACTGCTCAATAATGGCCTGCGCCACCTTGACCTCGCGTGAATCAAAGTCGCGCAGCGTGCCGTCGGGCTCGATGCTCGATACGCCGATAATGCCGATATCGACTCGAAACTGCCGAATAAAGTCCACCGTAGACTCGCCGACAATGCCGCGGTCGCGCCCGCGCACCATGCCGCCGGCGACGATTACTTCGCATCCGGGCTGGCCGGCCATGATGGTGGCCACATTCAAGTTGTTGGTGACCACATGCAACCCCGTGTGGTGGCGCAGCGCCCGCGCCACCTCTTCGGTCGTGGTGCCGATATTGATCAGCAGCGAGCTGCCCGGCCGCACCCGCGCCGCGACCGCCGCGGCGATGCGGCGCTTGGCCTCGATATTCATGACCTGGCGCTGGCTGTAGTCGATATTTTCGACCGAAGACGGCAAGCCGACACCGCCGTGGTAACGCGCCAGCAGCCTCGCCTCCTCCATCTGCTTGACATCCCGGCGCACGGTCTGCGGCGTGACCGCCAGCTGCTGCGCCAGCTCGTCCACCGAAATGGTCACCTGGCTGCGGACGGCGTCGAGGATGCTGCGCTGACGAGGGTTCAGGTTCATGATGCGCCGTGCGCCATGCTGTAAAGCGTGAATAAAAGAAAAGAAACGAACTGTGTGATGGTTCGTTTTGTTGCTTTTTGTTCGTTTACCGACTATCTTTGTGCAGAAATATCTTCCGGTCAACCCTCGCCTGAAGATTTTGCG
>JAGWVZ010000039.1 GCA_018970625.1 Myxococcales bacterium
TGTTGCGCCAGGCACGTACATCGATCGACATCGCTGAGCTCGGCGTTGAGGCCACCGCCTATCAGCTCGAACAGGCGGTGCTCGACACTTACTTTGCGGCCATCGGGCTGCAGCGATTTATTGAAATCAGCGAACAAAACCTGGAATTATCCCAGGTGAACGTCGACCGCACCGTCGCGGCGTTCGAAGAAGGTGTGGGCACACAATTCGATGTGAACCGCGCCACCGTGGAGCTGAACGCCGCAGAGAGAAACCTGCAGAATGCACAGACCACCTATCAGGTCGCCGTACGTTCTCTGGCCTTACTCCTGAACGAAGAACCGTCCTTCGACGTCATCGCACCGCAACCATTGACCTCACCCGACGGCTACGACGCAGAACAACTGAGTTCATTCCGCCCTGAACTGCAGATGATGGACCTGCAGCTGGAGCTGCATCAGCACCGCATTCGCGAACAGGAAGTCCTGTGGATTCCGCGGCTGCAGCTTCAGGGAACAGCGTTGCTGCAGCAGGTCACCGCCTTTAATCCGCGCGCGGTGCGCTGGAATATCGCGTTGGTGGCCTCGTGGGATATCTATGACTCCGGGCTGCGTCGCACAGAACGCCGACGTCGGGAGTACGATTACGCCGTGACGGAATTGCAGCGCGAGCAGACTCAGGCACAGCTGATTGCCAGTATTGATATGGCCATGCTCGAACTGCAACAGAACGAGACCAATGTGCAGACCGCATCGGCCGAAGTGGAACTCGCAACCGAAAATCTGGAGCTCGTGCGCGAAGCGCAGGCGCTGGGCGCCGCAAGCTCACTCGACGTCATTCTCGCACAACAGCAACTGTATCTGGCGGAACTCGCCCTGGCCGACGCCGAAGTGAAGGTACAGCAGAAAATCTATACCGTACGATTACTCTCCGAAGGCATTTAATCTGACGAATTCGGGGGATTCCAGAAATGCAGAAAAGGGTCGGAAGGCTCCCTGTATGCCGTTGCGAAAGTTATGGAATGCAACGGCTCGTCTGTTTCCCTCGCTGAATTCCACTACAAGGAAATCATTTCGGCGATACATTCAATCTCGTCTACCGCTCGAAATAATTGTTCATCGCGGCGATCGGCCCATGTGTATAGCGCAAGCCGATTCAGATTCCACACACACTCCGGGGGAGTAATGCGCGACGCCCACAAAAGCGCGTGTCTGCGTGCAATATCATCGGCGTGTCGCTGAGGCCGTGCGATGGTCACATGCGGAACCGGCTCACGCGACTCCGGTTCAACGCCCGTTGCGTGAAGAGCAATGCGCTGAACCTCTCGCATGCGGGTCGCCACGACCTCCCGATGTTCATCGCAAACCGTGAGGCTGAGCGCCGAAAACCTGCGGGTTGGCCCGAAAGGACGCACGACGGCCGCACGCACCACCGTTTCTGCGGGCGGAGAAGCCCGGACTGCATCCCAGGCAGCCTCAGCTGTTTTTTCACCGCAATTACCCAGAAATACGCCCGTGATATGTAAGTCCAGCCTGTGAAACAGACGAATTCCTGCGGGCGGCCGCTCCAGTGATTCCCACCACTCGGGCTCTACCTGCACGGGCCACGCAATAAACCAGTTCATTGACACTCTCCGACCACATGGTCACACGCAATAACCCTGCTCACTCAACCTCTGGGCCCCTTGCCACGCCAAACCATCGTCCGATTTGTACGCGACGGTGAACGCAGAACCCGCAAGGTCAACCATTCGCGAAAAAATCGCCAGTCCGCAGACGAAATATCACCAGCCAGGGTGGCAATCAGCGAATACATCACCAGCGTTATCACCAGCTGAAAAGGCAGCGCGACTGCGTCGGGTAATTGAAGCAACCACTGCAGCAGGTACCCGAACAGCCCAGCCATAGCCGACCAGCCAACCACCCGCAACCACCCGCCTATCGGAAACACGCGATGCCAGGGCGTCTGCAACACAAGCCCAATAAAATAACAATATACCACCATGGCCGCTGCCATTCCCAGCGCGCTGCCTGCCGCCGGCCCCACAGAACCGACCCACCACAACAGGGGCACGCTGAACGCCAGGTTCGACAATAGCGTAAATCCGGCAGCGGACATCACCAGGTCGGGGCGGCCCATGGCAAGCACCGGCGCACCATAGAACGCGACCCGACCCAACACCATCGCCGTATAACACACAAATACGGGCACCGCGCTCTCATAGGCCGACGTAAACAAAACCCGGATCAACGGACCAGCGGCGAACATACACGCCATAGCGACCGGTACCACCACCAGAGAGACCTTCACCACAGACTGTCGCCATTGACCCAGAATCTCCTGCAACTCACCGCGCTCCGCAAGCTCACGGTACGTCGGCATCTGCACCGCGCCCACCGACCACGCCACCGTGGATATTACCGGTATCTGCCACGCGCCCACCTGATATTCAGCCCACACCGCCGCCGGAAAAACACCCATAATCAGAAAACGATCGACGCCTTTATTCACCACATTAATGACGTCGGTAGCACCCACCGGAATACTGAAACGCAGAATATCCCGCACCGTCGGAATCCTGGCGTCATCGGGCACCGCCTGCGGGCGCACTACCCGGAACAGCGACCACGTGCACCAGCACAGATACACCGCCGACCAGCCGGCCATCGCCATGGCGATGGACCCCACACCCAGGCCGAGCATCGCGGGACACAACACCGCCGCCGCCGAACCCACGGACCGTACCACCGACACCACCGCACTCGAACGCGCCAATCCCTCGGTCACCAGCACGTTCGGCAGCATGCGCCCCGGAATATCGCAGGCAATCCAGCACGCCAGCAGCGGTAACCACGGCAACAACGACGTTGCAGCGAGTGGCGTACCGTACAGGCCCCGCCCGAACACGGAACCCAGCATAAACAACAAGGCTACCACACCCGCGGCCGTCGCAAGCATGCCCCATAGCCGCCAGGTAATCGCCGCGCGAACAGCCCGTTCGCGACCCGGTAGAAAATACAGAACCGAGCGCGGAATGCCCGAAGCAACCACCATCGTCGTAGTCTGATAAACCAGCAGTAAACCGCCCAGCAGGCCCAGCTCGTCACGCTCCAGATAACGAACCAGCAACAGCGGGGTGACCACATCTGCCACTGTAGCTGCGACCTGACCAACCACCAGAACGCCAGCAGCGCGCGCCTGAACGGCGCCATTGCCGCCAGAAGACGGTCGAACGGGGTCGGACTCCGCGGTTGTCATGCAGGTTTTCTCACCACACAAAGCTGTCCCTGCACCCAGGGCTCCAGAAAGCGGTGGTCCGCGAATGATTCGAGGGTCGTCCGGTACTCTGGCCGCTGCGCATCGTGAACCACCATCATGCCACCGGGTCGAACCAACTCATACCCCTGACGCATACAGGCATTTCTCGCACGACCATCGACCAGCACCAGGTCAAACGGGATACCACACTGTGCCGGTTTCGAGACATACGACTGCAAAATTTCCGGCTCGCGCTCGCAGCGATCAAACCACCGCTTCAGCAAAGCACTTCGCTGTTTGCGGGCCATCCAGCGTGGAGGGTCCGGTTCAGGCTCCGTCGGTTCGCAGAGGTACAGCTCCAGACGCGAGTCCGTAATCTCGGAACGCACGCGTTCAAACCACGCTGCATGATGCTCTACTGCGACCAGCCTCTGAAGATCGGGCAGCAGCCGCAGCGTTGCCGCTGTGCTGCCACCGGTACCCCACTCCAGAACATGGTTCGGCGCCGAACCGATCAGCAGGGCGGCGTACATGCCCCACTCGACGTCATGCATGAACACCGGCATGCCAGACGCCATCGCCTGTTTCACGCCTCGTTGACCGTGCTCCGAGCTACGAAGGTGAAGTGTCTGGCGTGATAGCATGGTGTTCCTGTCACAACGGAGGTGAATGACGAATCAGGCAGGATTGATTCACTACCCTCCCTGTCCATTTACACGGGCGTTCATCAGACGCGTTGCATTTGCGCAACTTTGCATCTCAGACGTGTGGCAATTCTGTTGCTTCCGTCAGCCGGGACTCTCAGCCTATCGCCAGAATATCGCGACCGGCCCCTGACCTCGCGTCACACTGCAACCTGTGCCATCCGGCCGCCCGGCAATACGAATCCGGTCGTTGTACGCGATCATCAGCACGCTGCCGCACTCCGAATCAGCGCCCGGCTCTGAACCCAGCCACCAGCCACCGGCACTCCACGACTGCAGCAGCACCGCATCGCGATTCACCGCAAACCCCGACGTGGCCCGCACCGACAGATTCGGGTCCAAACCACCGTCCAGACAGGTATTCGGCGTTTCACACGACGGCGTCCCATCCGGCACCCGCGCGTAAGACCACCAGGCAGCACCGGCGGACTCTGTGTGCGACAACCCTGTCAGCACCAGCCAGTCACCGGTCGCGAGGTCACGGACGAGAAGCTCCTGCACGTCGCCGATTCGCGCCACCGGCATGTGGCCACGACACGACCCGCCAACGCTCAGCGTGGAACAGTACCCCGGACCCACAATGCCGCCGCGCGTATCATCCGGCACAATCACGCTCACGAGCGTCCAGGCTGAGCCCGCGGTTTCCATATCGCAGTAGAACCAGGTGGCGGGTTCCGCGCCGGCACCATCCGGGTCCAGGCGCCAGGGGCCGCTCTCGGTATGCCCAACCTCATGCAGCCGCGCGCACGACTGCGCCCACGAGCAGCTGCCGTTGACACAGTAGGCCGAGTCACAGTCGCGGTGCTGCACGCAGGCCGAGGCGTCGTCGCAGGGCTCGCAGGTGGCGCCGCCGCAATCGACGTCGGTTTCATTGCCATTGGTCGTGCCGTCGGCGCACGTGGGAGCCGAGCAACGCCCTGCCGTGCAGATGGCCGACACACAGTCGCTTCTGTCGTCGCACGCCAGCGATGGCGCGCACGGTGAGCAGCTGCCGCCGCAGTCCACGTCGGACTCGTCACCATTTCGAGTGCCGTCGGAGCACGCAGGCGCGACGCAGACGGCCGAACGGCACACGCGCGAGGTGCAGTCATCATCGGCGGCGCAGGCCCGGGTGTCGGCGCAGGCGGAGCAGTCGCCGCCGCAGTCCACGTCGGACTCGTCGCCGTTCTTTACCGCGTCACCGCAGGTCGGTGCCGAACACGTTCCACCAGCGCACACGCCCGACTGGCAATCCGAAGCGCCCGCACAGCCTCCGCCCGCAGCGCAGGGCGCACAGGGCCCGCCGCAGTCGACGCCGGTCTCGGCGCCGTTGCGTGTGTCGTCAAAGCAGACCGGGACCTGACACATGCCCGCGGTGCACACGCGCGACACGCAGTCGTCGTTGTTGCCACAGCGCTGCAGGTCGGCACAGTCACCGCAGCCTCCCCCGCAGTCCACGTCCGTCTCATCGCTGTTACGTACGTCGTCGCTGCAGGTCGCGGCGGCGCAGCGCTCCGACACACAGTGGAAGCTCGCGCAATCGACGGCCGCCCGACACGCAAGCGCGTCCCGGCAGGGCGCACACGGGCCACCGCAGTCCACGTCGGTTTCGATGCCGTTATGAACGTCATCCTGACAGTCAGGCGCCGAACACACACCGCTCTCGCACACACCCTGCTCACAATCAGCGCCCGCCCGACACGCCAGGCCCGTCGCGCACGGCTCGCAAGGACCTCCGCAATCGACATCGGTCTCGGCTGCGTTGCGAACGCCGTCGGTGCAAACCGGCGCGGCACACGTGCCGCTCGAACACACGCCCTGCACGCAATCCGTCGCCGACGCGCAGGTCTTGCCCGGTTCGCACGGGCCACAGGGGCCACCGCAGTCCACGTCGGACTCTCCCTGATTGCGAACACGGTCCGAACAGGTCGCAGCCCTGCACGTGCCACCGCTACAGACCCCCGACGCACAATCAGCCGCCACGCTACAGCCGGCGTTATCGCCGCAGACCGGACAGTGCGCGCCGCAGTCAGTGTCCGTCTCCACATCATTACGCACGCCATCCCGACACGTGGGCAGCTGGCACACGTTCGCCAGACAAACCGCGCTCACACAATCAGCAGCGACGCTGCACGCCCTCAAATGTTCGCAGGGCGAGCAGTCACCGCCACAGTCGGTGTCGGTCTCGGTGCCATTACGAACCCCGTCGTCGCAGGTCGCTGCGGGGCAAATGCCGCCCTCACAACGCAGGCTCACACAATCGGCCGGCTGCGCACACGCAACACCCGCCGCGCAACGTTCGCAGCCAGCGCCGCAATCAATGCCCGTTTCGATGCCGTTAAGAACATCGTCTTCACAGGTCGGTGCCCGACACACACCTGCGTCGCACACCTTCGAGGTGCACTCGTCGCCCTGCTCACATGCGCGACCATTGGCGCACGGCGAACAGTCGCCGCCGCAGTCGATGTCGGTCTCGGACCCGTTCTTCATGCCGTCGGCGCAGGTCGCCGCCACGCACCTGGCGTCTCGACAGTGCCGCGAAGCGCAATCGGCGCCCGCCGCGCACAGCAGGGCGTCTGCACAGGGCGCGCACGAGCCGCCACAGTCCACATCGGATTCTGAACCATTTCGCACGTTGTCGTCGCAGCGAGGCGCCTGACACGCACCTGCGCCACATACATCGCTTCGACAATCAGACGCCCGTGCACATGTCACACTGTTATCGCACGGCAGGCACGAGCCACCGCAGTCTGCGCCGGTCTCATCACCATTGCGAACGCCGTCGTCGCACGACGGACGCAGGCACATGCCGGCCTCGCAGACACCCTCTTCGCAATCACCCGCTGAAGCACACAACGAGGCCGTCGGGCACGCGTCACAGCCACCGCCACAGTCGGTGTCCGTCTCGCCCGCGTTGCGCACCCGATCGTCGCAGGCAGCCGCCTGGCAAAGGCCATCGCGACACACGCGATCCAGACAGTCGCGCGCGACCTCGCAGGCCGAGCCAGTGGGGCAGGCGCTGCAAGGGCCGCCGCAGTCGCGATCGGTCTCGGGGCCGTTGGCGACCCCATCGCTGCACGTCGGCGCTGCGCACTGCCCATTCTGGCAAACGCCGTCAGCGCAGTCGTCACCGCCGACGCAGGCTCTCCCTTGCAGGCAGGAACCACAGTCGCCACCGCAATCCACATCGGTTTCGCTGCCATTGCGCACGCCATCCAGACACCCGGCTGCCCGGCACACGCCGCCGCCACAGAAACCCGATACACAGTCGGCATCGCGCACACACACCACGCCATCACCGCAGGGTCCGCAGCTTCCGCCACAGTCCACGCCCGACTCGGCTCCGTTCCGGGCGCCGTCACTGCAGGACGGCAACACGCACCGGCCGTCGCCACCGCAACGACCGCCAGCGCAACCGCCATCGTCGGTACAGACGGCAGCCGGGCACGCCGCACATGCGCCGCCGCAGTCCGTCCCTTCCTCGAGCCCGTTCCGTACCCCGTCCACGCAAGACGATTCGACACACATACCGGCGTCGCAGCGTCTTGACTCGCAGTCAGTCGCCTCGACGCAGCGCTGGCCCGCTTGCGCGGGTCGGCAGGAACCGCCACGGTCGACGTCAGTCTCGTCACCGTTCTTCACGCCGTCGGCGCATCCGGCCGGCGCGCAGTGACCTTCCACGCAGATACCCGACGCGCAGTCACCGCTCCCGGAACACAAGAGCCCCTCGGCGCACATTGCGCAGCCACCTCCGCAGTCAATATCCGACTCGGCTCCGTTTCGGCGCCCGTCCAGGCAGCCGGGGTCATGACAACGTCCGTCCAGGCAATCACCCGACGAACAATCGCCGCCCTGCACACAGCGGTCTCCGGCGCGACAGGGCGGGCAGTCGCCAGCGCAGTCGACGTCGGTCTCAGGCCCGTTTTGGATGCCGTCCCGGCACCGTGCTCCGATACATCCAGCGCCCTCGCAGCTCGGGCTGAGCGAGCCGCTTGCCTCCCGGGGCAGACCGCTGTCGGTCGTAGCCAGCGCACTGAGCGCCTGCGACGACCCATCCGTCGAAGGGGTCTCGTCCGGCTCCGACCCCGAACAGGCCCACCACAACGCGGTGCCCAAAATCAGGGGCAGCGTCTTCCAACGGCGCAAAGGCGGATTCGGACACGCGGGCGTCTTCATAACGATCGTCGCCAGTAAGGGGCCGAGCCGAGCGGACAGGGTCTGATGCCACGTTGCGAGCCGAGTGACGAGGGGGTTGTGGCGGCTGACTCGACATAATGCCTCTTGCGGTGTTCAACCGTGCCAAGCCGTGTAATACGGCGCGCAGACTACCACTGCGATCTCGCCGGTCAAAAAATCCTCCCCGTATGTCCATCACGATCCAACTGGCCGGAACTACGGCAGAACTGCTCCCCGAGCGTGCCCTGTGGCTCCCCGGGCACCGCGTTTTGCTGCTCGCCGACCTGCACTGGGGCAAAGACCACGCCTTTCGTGCGCACGGCATTCCGCTGCCCGGCGGCCTGCTGCACGACGAGCTTCAACGCCTGCACGACCTCATGCAGCGTCTGGCCCCTGACCACGTGTACCTGCTGGGCGACCTGGTGCATAGCAGGGCGGGGGTCACACCCGAGGTCATCGACGACGTCGCCCGCTGGCGTTCGCAGACCACCACCCCCATGACCCTCGTACGAGGAAACCACGATCGCCACCTGCCCTCGCTCCCCGCCGCGTGGCACATGCACGACAGCGCCGACCCGATTGCGCTCGGTCCTTTTCTGCTGGTGCATGACCCTGCCGAAATGGTGCAGACCAATTCGGCGAATCATGCCGCCGATAATCGTGCAGAAAATTCCACAGGCAATTTTACAGACAATTATCCGGAACATTCTGCCAGCCAATCCGCCCGAAATAAAAACCCCGAAAGTATATTTCATTCGGAAAATTCTGCGATTTCACAGCGATATATTCTGGCCGGCCACCTGCATCCAACGGTCGTGCTCAGGCAACGCGGTGACCGGCTGCGCCTGCCCTGCTTTCACTTCGGACCCAGCGTCGGGGTATTGCCGGCATTCAGCACCTTTACGAACGGAGTGGTGGTGCAACCGGATCGCGACGACCGGGTCTATGTGATTGCGCAGCAGCGGGTTGTGGCGGTGTGATGGGGTAGAAACTGTACCGTAGTGGGTCGTGGCGGTTAGACCATGCGCACCCAGCAGCGCTTACCATCAAACACCACCGCATACTGGTGCACCGACGTCGCACCGCCGGCGCGGACCTCGGCGGCGTAGTCGCGGTCCTGAAGTTGGGCGACGGCCGCTTCGAGCGCCTGCTCGCGGGTTTCTTCATAGTCAGTATCGATGACCTTGAGCTCGAGCACCGCGCCGGGACCAGGCGTGCGGGGCACGATCAGCACGTCGGCTCGGCCGAAGCCCGACTCGCGGTTGGAGCGGACACGATGGGTGGGCTCCATGTGCAGCAGCAGTCCGATCACAAAAGCCTGGTAGACGGCTTCGATCGGGCGGCTGCCAAAGTCAAAACTCGACATCCCGTTCTTGAGCAGGGCGCCCAGTTGGCGCTCGAAGGTGGACGTTGCCCCGACGAGCATCGCCTGCGACAGCACATGCAGCGGGCTGCTCACATCATCGGCAGTCGGGCCCGCGGCGGCGATCCACTGCAGGAAGGTGTCTTCGAACACGGCCCGCACTTCCTCGTTGGGAATGTGCAGCGTACACTCCATACCGCGCCCAGTGGCGCGGGTAGCGCTCATGGTCAGGTACCCGCTGAAGACGAGCAGGCCGAAAACCGTCGCCGGTTGACGATCGAGCATGGGCATGGCCACGTTTTCGTCGATGATCTGGGTGACCGGCTCCTTCGCGAGAAGCAGCTGTATCGCCGGCCCCAGAGAAGCCGCGTGGCGCATCAGCAGCGTCCGAATCAATCCGTTGTCGCTGGAGTTCTTCCAGAACGCCTGAGGCGCATCAGGGTGCCTGTTCAAAAAGTTCAGGATCGACCATGGGTTGTACAGGGTGTGCGGCGGCACCTGGCCAAACTGGTACCCGTTGTACCATCGCTGCATGACCGGCAGCTGGTCGGCGCAACCGGTCACCAAAGCCAACTCGGCCACCTCGTCTTCGGTAAACCCGAAGCGGTCTGACATCTGCGACGTCAGAATGGTCGATGTGACGGTGTGATTGAGTCCGCTGAAGATCCCTTCTTTCGCCACCTTCAGGATGCCGGTGAGCACGCCCTTATCCAGATGGTTGTTGTCTTTGAGGCCGGCGGACAGAAAGTTGCGGAAGAACCCCACGGCCTCGTCCCAGTAGCCATGCTGCCATGCGGCATGCAGGGGCGCGTCGTATTCGTCGATGAGGACGATCACCCGCTGGCCGGTCACCTTGTGTAGCCAGGCGCTCGCGTCCTGCAGCATGTCCGAAAAGACGCCGATCGATGTGGTCTCAACGGCGAGTCGATCCATCGTGAGCTCGCCGCTGCTCGGGGTGGTGGTATCCCTGGCAACCACATGCGGCAGCGATACGCGCAACCGTCTGTTTCACGACGCCCTGCAAAAACATCAGGCTTCCCAGCGTGTGGTCTTGCGGAATATGGTGTGCTCCCTATGCACCGTGGCGTTCGGGACCTGTCCGCTGCGACCCGTCCCTTTGCCTTCTTCTGTGAACCCCTATGTCTCCGGACCTCGCCTTACAGACGCTTCGCCACTCTGCCGACCTCGGTCAGGCACCGTCGCTTGACGCGCACGTCGAGGCCCTGCGGGAGTTTCTGGGCGGCCAGCTGGAGTCCGTTGAGAGCGAGCTGCCACAGGCGCTCGGGCAGTCGATTGCCCCGCTGGTAGAGACCGGCGTGCACCTGATTCGCGCCGGCGGCAAACGCATTCGGCCGATTCTGACGCTGTTGTCGGCCGGGTGTGTGGGAGTCTCGGGGCCCGAAGTGCGGCGCCTGGCCTGCGCCGGCGAGCTGGTGCACCTGGCCAGCCTGCTGCACGATGACGTGGTCGATAACGCCGACCTCCGTCGCGGTGTCGATACGCCGCGCATCATCTGGTCGAACGCCGCCAGCGTGCTGGGCGGTGACTACGCGCTCACCCGCGCGCTTGAGCTGGTGGGCTCGCTCGCGCAGCGCGAGCCGCTCATGGAGGCCGTGACCACCCTGCGCGACCTCGTGGAAGGCGAGGTCATTCAGCTGCAGCACCGCGGCACCGGCACGCTCACCATCGCCGATTATCAGGCGATCATCGACCGCAAGACCGCGAGCCTTTTTCGCTGGTGTTGCAGGGCGGGTGTCTGGTTGTCGAACGACACGCACCATACCGCGCCGCTTGGGGAATTCGGTTTCTCGCTCGGCGCGTGCTTCCAGATTGTCGACGACGTGCTCGACGTCACCGCCGCCATGGAAGACTCGGGTAAAGAGCCCTTTACCGACCTCTTCGACGGTAAACTTACCCTGCCCGTGCTGCTGGCGCTCGAATCACTCCCGCAGTTTCGTGCTCCGCTCATTACCGTTTTCACAGCGCTGCGCGCCAACGACCCCACTGCGCACGAGCAGGCCGCCGCGTTCATTCAGGCCTTTGTGCCCGCTCTGCACACGTGTGGTGCGCTGCAGCGGGCCCGGGATATGGCCGTCGCATCGGCACAGACGGCCATTGACGCCCTCACGGCTGTCCCGCCGTCTGAACACCGTGACGCACTTGAGACCATCGCTGCGTCACTGGCGCAACGTATGCGCTGAATCTTCCTTTTATCACAACGGGTTGAATATCGATCGCCGACCTCGCTCGATGCCGTATTCTCGCCGCCCGGGGTCGTCGATTCGGGAACAGCCGGCGACCCAGCCAGCGCCCTGCAAGGTCTCGCAGCCAGCGAGGGCGCCCGCGACTAGCGCATGCAGTCGTCCCAGTTCATCGTCAGCGGCAGTGAGCGGTCACCCTGCGTGAGCGCAATCGAGATCTCGACGCGCCGCGAAGCCTGCTCGCATGACGCGTCACCATCGCACTCGTCGGTGACGTTGCCTTCGATGGGTACATCGGTGGCATCACGACCCGATGTGTTCATCAGAAACGCTCGCGTATTGGCCGCCCGAAGGCACGCCAGCTGACGATTCTGACCCTCGCGATCGCTGGCGCTCGCAGCTCCCTCGCACTCCGGGTACGACAGCAGCGCCTGCTCAATCGACTGCACGCACGTACGCCCCACGCCCGACAGGTCGGCATAACCGCGCACTTCGGTCAGCATGACCATGCGACCGGCATCCAGCGAGCGGTACAGCAGCGACTGAAAGGGCGCCAGCCGGGCGTTCGCCGACGCGTTCAGTTCAAACACGCAAGGCCCCATTGGAATCGAGTCGGGCAGGCTCAACTGCAGCTCGGCGTCCAGCTCTCCCAGCCGGGCGGCCGACACAGACGCAAGAACAATCGCCTGATCGTCGCTGCAAATACACACGTCGCCATCGGGACACGCCACGCAGGTCGACGCCGACTCCAGAATTTGCGCCGCCAGACCACCCGTCTGTCGCGTGGCTGCCAGCGTCGCCGGATTCGGCCTTAAATCAAGGCTTTGCACAAATCGCTGACGGTTCGCGGCCACCTGCGTCATGGTCTCACTGCAGGTGTTGTCCATGCGGCCAACCATGACGCGCACATTGTTGATGGCGCCGCTGAGCTCGCTGACGGTCTGCTCCAGGTCGTCCTGCCCTGCACGCAGCGAGTCGGCGTCGCGCTGCCACTGCTCGCGCGCCTGAGCGACCTCATTGCCCAGCGCGGCCAGCTCTTCGCGGGTGCGCTGCAGCTCAGACTCCAGCCACACGCGGTCGGCCGCATCCAGCCCACCCCCGCTACCGACGCGCTGCTCACGGATGAGCACACCGCCGGCCAGGCCGATCTTCTCGCCCGTACAGTCCGCTCCGCAAAACAACAGCGCCTGTTGCGTGGTGGCTGCGATGGGATCGGCGCCGCCGGCTCGGGCGTCCGGGTCAAACGCTTCACCAAAAGTCGGGGGCGTACCCTCGCCCTGCCGCATGTCGCGTCGCACCTGATTGGCGCACTGCTGGTCGTCGGTGGCGCACACGCGCTCGGCCTCGAACTGGGCAGCGAGCTCGACCTGACTGTTCTCGACCCGACTGGCGCTGGTGCGGCAACGCATGCTGGTGGGCCAGGTGAACTCCTGACACACCTCGGCCGCCTGCTGCTGGGCGAGCGCGTGATCGCCGACCGACAAAATGACGCGCTCTACAAACTCCTGCGACAGGTCGGTGCGAAGCGACCCCGCGACCCATGCGTCGCAGGCGTGGCGGGCGAAGTAGACCGGCAACGTGGCCTGACCGCCCGTCACCTGCGCGCCCGACGCGGTAGCCGGCCGCAGCGCTGCCCGTTCGATACCGGCCGAGACGGCGTTGATGGTGGCGCGGTCGAGCGCCGGACGAAGCGCATTGCCGACGATGCCAGAGCCCAGCGGGAAGCTGTTGATCATGTCGTCGAGCCAGCCGTCGAGGCGGTCCAGGCTGCGGATCATGACGGTCATCAGCGGTCCTGAGAAGTCGAGGGCGACAGCGGAGCGGAGCAGGGCGGTGGCAACGGCCCGAGGCTCGGCGCCGGATTGCGCGAGGGTGTCCGCGTCGATGCCGTTGGAGCGCAGCAGGGAGCGAAGTGCGGCGCGCGCCTCGACGGTAGCCGAGCTGGCGGTCTCGCCGGGGAGGGTGCGCAACCCCTGCACAATGGCCTGCAGACTGTCGGCGCAGCCCGCGGCGTCGCCACCCGAGGCGACCTGAATCAGGTCGTTGACGCCGCAGGCGGGTAACCCGAGGGCGGTGATGGTCTCCATGAGGCCCTGCGCCTGCCGCTGCACAGCCGAGGTGGCGGCGCGGGTGACTTCGGGGACCAGGCTGGCGTTGGCGTCCCGGGGGCCGCTGAACAGGGCGGTGGGGTCTGAGCGAAGGTCGTTGGTCTGCCGCGTGATCTCGTCACAGGTCGTGCGGATGTTCTGGTCGCGCTCTGCACGGGAGACCACCTGCCGCAGGACGATGGATTCCAGCTTCTGACGGCTGCAACCTTCGAGCGTGAGTGCCAGCAGACCGACCAGGGAAGCCAGGGCGAGGGAGCGGGGGATGTGCCGGTGCATCATGTGAATCTTTTGCGTTTTGTGGTGTCTGGCCCGGAAAAAGGGTGACGATGCGTCGGGCGAAGGGAACCACAGGGTCAGAGGATGTTGGAGAAAGACAGGGTCGGCTTAATGATCGCGCGGTCTGGTGCAAGCGAAGTTCGCAGCCGGGGGCCTGATGCGGGTGCCCGATCTCGGGCACCGGACCGCCGTACTCCTGTATGGGCCCTCGTTAGCAACAGCCTTACATTCAGGCCCCTTTGAGTTATTCGGGCCAAATTTATGCTCTCCTAATGCAAGGA
>JAGWVZ010000040.1 GCA_018970625.1 Myxococcales bacterium
CCATTCGACGGGGAGAACCAAATTATCAGTTTGGGCTCGATCTGGCCAAATCACCCGATGTGGCCGCGATGGTGAAGGGGGCTCTACCCGAAGTGCAGGCCATTCCGGTTGTGAATAGTCTGGCCGAATATTCGGCGTGGCATGGCTACGAGCTACCCATCGCGGGCAGCCTGCAACGCGTATTAAAAGGCGAACTCGATATGCGTTCGGCGGTTACCAGCTGGATGCGGCTCGAAGAGCTGTACGAATAGGGCGTTCGTAGCGCCTGTGTCGTCGCGTTTAGTGAGCGACGGTGCCGGCGGGAGAAGTTCCCGCAGGACGGACATCATGATCGTCACCTGAGGCGGGGTGGGTGGACGGGGAGTGTTCGGCCGGCTCGGTCGGATCCAGGCCACTATCCTGCAGCGTCTGTTCCACAAATTCCTGCTCGACGCGCAGCACACGCCCCGGCATCAGGCCACCAACGAGCGCAATCGCGGCCAGGCCAAGCACCACATATTGTTCGCGGGGAATCAGGTCGGCCAGGTGTACCTGTCGCGCGATGGAGAGGGCGTGATTGTCGTTGCCCAGAAAGGTGAGGCTCCATGCGCGCACCAGCGTGACACTGTTGAGCACAGTTCCCGCCAGCACCACGACCGCCATTGCGGGATGAATATTGAACGTGTCATGCATGACCAGGTCGCCCGCAACGAACGCAACCGAACCGGGTAGTCCAAAAGTGGCAATTCCAAACAGGAGAAACCACGTCGAGAGTTTCGGAATTTGTCGTACCAGGCCCCCAAATCGAGCCATGTCTGTGGTTCCCGTACGTTGTTTGAGCGATGTAATCAGGATGAGTAATCCCGAAAGCGTGACGCTCAAACCGATCGACATGAAAATGGCCCCCTCCAGGCTCAATTCTCGCATTTCGCTGATTCCCAGCATGACCAGTCCCGACTGGCTTAACCCAATATAGGCGATCATGCGACCCAGATCGCGCTGCACAAGTGCCACCAGCGCGCCGTAAACCACCTGGAACAGGGCGATGGACGTCACCAGCGACATGACAAACGGCGCGTGTTCATGGCTGAGCACAATGCCGAAACGTGCCAGCAGATACGCGCCCATCGGCAATGTGAGCAGCACCACGAGCAGCGAAGTGGGAGCGTAACGAATCAACACCGCCTCGGACGTATGAAGCGGCATGATGCCGGAGCGCGCCATGACCGCGATGAGCAGGGCCACAACAGCGGGCACCTGCCACGCGGCGGGTAGCGTCACGTGTGTCAGCTTGCCCAGATCGAGCGCGGTCACGCCCGCGCCAGCTGTTCCGCCCGATGCCAGCAGAAGCGCCATCAGCACCACGAGGGCGCCTGCACCGAGCACTGCGTGAAGTGACCAGATGCGCATGACAGGGCGGCGGACCGATGGGTTGACGCTGTACCAGAGCACGTACCCGGTTGATACAAAGGTCATGGTCCAGGTGAGCGCAAGCAGCCCTCCGTCCTGCGCCGCCAGAGCTGCCAGGGTCCACCCTTCCACCATGAGCATCCATGCCATAGCCGGCATACTCAGCCGCTGCCGCGGCCCAGCGACGAGGGCGGCCGCAACCAGCAGCGTGGTCAGCACCATGAAGGGCAGGCTCAGGCCATCCACGCCGATTCGGAACCCGAGCAACGGAGTTGAAATCCCCGGCAGATACTCCACGAATTGCAGCCCCGCACCGGGTTGAAAATTCGTCAATGCTCCCACTGCCAGCACCAGCGTCCAGACCGAAAAGCCGGTCGCGATGCGCCGGGCCGATTCACGGTGCGCGGCGACGGCCGAAATCATGCCGCCGACCATGGGGGTCAGAATCATGGCGGGGAGCCATGGAAAATGGGTGCGAGCCGATACCGCAAGGCCCAGCTCGTTTCCAAACTCCAGACTGATCATCCATGCTGTCATGGCGGCAGAAACCGCGACCGCAGCGGCAATACCAAACGCACGGAATCTGACGCCTGTGAAGGGCACCGAACCATGGTCTTCGCTGACCGCAGGATAGTACAACGGCTCAGTGACGACTGTTTGCGGCAATTCCGGCCCTGCGAGCAGGCGGGAGATGCCATGTTCGACTCGATCCAGCGCCTTTCCGGCCGCCATCAGTGGCTCGGCAATAACGCGATCATACAGCGCGTCCAGATAGAACCGTTCAAGCGATAATCGGTACAACCACCCGGGCAGGGTCGAACCCGCCGGAATGTTTTGCGCGCTCTGCGCATCCAGCAGCGCGGAGGGTGCGCGCAGCAACTGAAACCCGCGCAGCAGGGCGTGCGCCACCACGAGAAACGACGCCAGCGTGTAAAAGCCAAGTCCAATCACGATGAAGATAAGCCCCACAAAAGTCATGGTTGCATAGGCAAGCGAACCCTTCACGTCGGTTTGTACGTGTCCCGTTAACCAGCCATGGAGTGTGGTCATCACACCGACCGCCACCACGAGTCCACTGGCGATGGACGACAGCTCCAGCACGGGCGCAGAGCGAATCAACAGAAACGCGCCGGCATGAATGGAAAGGGCGCCGTAGAACAATGCGCTGGAAGGCGTGGGTCCTTCCATGGCGCGTGGTAGCCATGCGCCGAATGGAAACTGTGCCGATTTACCCGATGCTGCGATCAACAGTGCAATGCCCAGAAGCGTCGCCTGCCAGTCAGTCGCATGACGCATGAGCGATTCGCCGCCCTGTTCAAAAACCTCATAGAAATCAGCTGAATGCGCTACCTGATGCATCAGGAACAGCGTCAGCAACAGGCCCACATCGCACACGCGGTAGACCGCAAAGACCCGCAGGCTGTTACGGACCGGAGCATCGCGTTCCTGAAAATATCCGATGAGCAGCACGCTGGCGAGTCCCACCAGCTCCCAACCCATGAACAAGACTTCATAGGAGCCAGCCATGAGCAGCGACAACATGCCGGCTGCAAACAGATGAAGCAGCAGGAAAAATCGTCGGAAACCTGTTTCGCGATGCAGATAGTTGACTGAAAAACGACCGGTCAGTCCCAGAAAAATACTGGTGAGTATCATCATGCTACCTGATAGCCGATCCATCAGGAACGTGAGACTGAATCGGTAGTCACCGATGGAGAACCAGGTGCCGGCATCGATATGAATCACATGGCCGGGCGCTAACCAGGTGCGTACGGCGGTAACGAGCGACAGACCGAGTACCATGGCCATAACGGCACTGGTCATGCGTGCGATCACCTTTTCGGCCAGCAATACGCCGAAGACAAGTGAAGCGGCAATGAACACCATCGTCAGCAGGGGCAGGACGGGAATGAGCAGGGCGGCTGTATTCAGCAGAGTGGTCGTATCCATGGTTATACCTCCCGCCCGGACGGGGTCTCAGTGCTGCCAACGCGAACGGGGGGAATCACCAGCGCGGGCGAAAGAAACTCGCGCTTTCCTGTGTACCAGTCCTGCGAACGTTCGACCTCGGGCAGGGTGCCGATGGCCGGTTTAAAGGGCTCGAATCCCGTGTCGGGATGGAATACGTGAATCTCACCGGTCTTCGGGTCGATGGTCGCAACCTGTACCCACTGACCCGCCACGAGCTCGGCCACCCCTGGTTGTCGAGCGACAATTTGCAGCGCGGCTTCCGGGGTGTTCTCAATAATCAGGAGCAGCCGCATGGGTTCATGAATCTCGATCATCTGTTTTGGCAAACCTGTGCGCAGGTCGCTGGCGTGACCGTCCATCACGCCGAGTAGGCCAGTTAAATTATGAGGTAGCTTGGTGCCCGCGCCGAGTTTATCGTTGTCGACGGTTGAAAAATAATATTCCAGATTAATTCCAGCGCCCACCGGGCCTACCGCGACCAGAATACGCTCCAGAATTTTCAGCTCTGGATCAATCGTCGGGTCGTATGAGATCAGGAAGGAGCGACGGTCCAGAAACAGGTGTCGGGTCAGCGAGCGGCGTCCTACAAAAGCGACGGCGTTTGTCACATGCCCCAGCTCAGGCCTGGCCTGGCTGATGTCTTCGGCGCGACCCTCGACGTGCCGCAGCGCTGCGGTAGGAGACATGGCAAGCGAGGCGGACTCAAACTTGCGGCATCGCTCGTGGGCCGACAATTTGCGCGCGTTCAGCATGAGGCGCAGAAACTCCTGCCACTCGGATTGCAGGGCGGGCGGTATGAGTTCCAGGTCGTAGTACTCGACCTCGTCGGTGGCGGTATTGTGCTCGCCACCGACGAACCAGGTGGTCGCCGGAATCACAATGCCGCGCTCTGCCAGCAGGGCTCGCACCTCGGTGCGGTTGGCCATGCTGGCAAACGCGCGTGCGTTCGGACCTCCGTGGCGCCCACCGCAGGCTCCACAGTCATAGGCGGAGAGGTGAGGGTTGTTCACCGAACGTGAGCCGTGTCCGAGCACACAGATAATGGGTGCGAACTGGTGCACAAACCCCATGTTTTCCAGCTGTGCGGCGACCCGGTCGGCCTGCTCGCGCAGCGAAAAGCCCCGGGCTCGCACCCACGCGCTTGGGACAGGGTCATGCGAGGTCTGCAGCAGGGTCAGGCGGGTTTTAGGTTCCGAGATGATGCGTTTTTCTGCCGCCGTGTGTAGACGCCCGTGCAGCCGGGGAAAGAGAATTCGGCCCACCATGGGCACAACCGAGAACAAACCAAGCAGGGGAACGAGTACACTGCCGGCGAGCAGACTGCGGCTGCCGCGACGCACGCCGCGACGAAGGCGAGCCAGAATTGACATGCGGCGCAGTCGACGTTCGGCCTGCTGTTGATGTCCTTCGTCAGGTTCCTCGACGACGTCGTGAGCCGGGGTGACGACGACGGGACAGAGCGGGGCGCTCGCGGGCTGGTCAAACCGCTGAAAATTCATGGCGATGCCGAAAAATCCAGCCACCCCGAAGGTCTCGGTGCGCGGCTCGAGCTCTTCGAGCGCCCTGCGAAATGCTTCTTCGCGGTCGTCCATGCAGCACATGACCTGAAATCGAGGTTGTTGCAGAGCTGGAGTTCCGCTCATTCGCTGCCGTCGAACCGCCACGGCGGCGAGAATCTCGTCGCGGTAGTGTGCTTCGTAGGCTTCCTGCCAGACCTGCTGACGTGCCAGCTCGTCAAAGCTGTCCAGCCGGTCCAGCAGCTGATGGCGAACGTGTACGGGGACAGTGCACGCCTCGTTGGGCGCGATCCCGGCGGTCTGAAACAGCTGATACAGACGCCAGGTGTCGGGGCTCGAGGTCAACGGGCGCACCTGTTGCTGTTGCCAGGCCTCTTTCATGTGACTGGCCAACGCGCGCAGCGGACCCGCGTAATGCAGCTCCCTCTTTGCCAGTTCGCGCCAGGCCAGCACGTCCAGGGTCAGTCGCACGGCCAGAAAGTCTGCCAGCGCGACGGGTGGCGCGGTACCGGCGCGGTCCTCGGGATGCTGTTGCAACCGGTAGAACATGCCTGCCCAGCCGGGCAGCTGAAGCGCCACCCGCTCCAGAAAGCGTGCGTGATCATCGGGAGAAACGCCGAGCTCGTTGAGCCAGTGCCCGATCACGTGCGAAGGGCTGGCGTCGTCGGGCAACGCGGCGAGCGTGCTGCGCAGCTGACGTAACCAAGAAGGCAGGAGGCCGGCCTGCTTCTGCATGGTGGAACGCCACGCGCGCCAGAACCCGGTCTCTTTGCCGGGCATGGTCCAGTGGGCGATACCATCGTCGAGAAACGCGCCGCACCAGCGAATCAGAAACGGATGCACCAGATCGGCGGCGTCGTGTCCGCTGAGCTGAGCGATGAGATCCCGGGGTGTCCGGTCTTTGCCCACCCGGTCGGGAAGCAGCTGCTCATCGGGGTGCCGGTGAGTCGCTCTCGGAGGCGTGCGGCAGATCGCATGAAGCAGACTGAGTGCCAGTGCGGTCGGCCGCCCTGCAATGGCCTTCCGCCAGGCGCGAATGCTGCAGGCGAGGCCGGTCCAGCGATCGAAGGCGGCGCTTACGACCCGGTGCTCACTGGCAAGCCAGGCCGCCAGGCGGGGTTCGGCGGTATCCCGTGCTCCGCTGCGCTGGGAAGCGAGCTGCAGGTAGCCGGCGCGCGCCTCTTCCGGAATTCCAAAGAGGTTCATCCATTCGATGGCGGAACGGTCAGACACCACACCCTCGCCCGACACTACCAGGGTCTCGCCAAGCACGCGGGTGGAGAAATCGCTCAGCGTCATGTCTTTACCGATGCGGTCCAGCAGTTCATTGAGCCACGTGACCGTGCGTTCAATGATGTGGTCGCGTACCCGCTTTTCGACGTCGCTTCGGAACATCTGGTCGGCGCCGATTTCATCGATCAGCCAGTGATGAATGGTCGGCGGGTCATCGTGCATGGGATGGAGCAGGTTGAGCAGGTCAACCCGATCATCGGTGAGCCCCCAGGGCGCACCTGCACCGGGGTTCAGGGATGATGCTGCGCGTCCCCGTCGTTGTAGCGCCGTTTCGAGGTCGCGTCGTGTGATGCGTCCATTCCGGAAGTGGCGGCGGAAGAGATCTTCGTCGAGATAGCCTCGAACCTCGAGCCGGCGCTGTGCTTCGACCACCGCATCGTGAAACGGCAGGTGCTGAAATGCGTGCAGGGTGTTGTGGTGAACGAAGACGCCGATGGGTCCCTGCGCTGGCAGCATGTGCCCGAGGTGATCAATCACGTGGTCGAGGTCTTGTGAATGGCCCTGACTTTCGCCATGGCCCGTCATGGGCTGGGCATGGCAGTGCTGTTGGGTGGCTTCAGCAGACGCCTGTAACGGCGACGAATTCGTAGGACTGGACATGGAGAATCACTCGCGTCTGCGCGAGCCTCTTAGAGAGCTCACGCGCACCAGGGGAGCGCCGAGCCACGGCATAGCGTGCGCTCAGCGGACGAAGACGCACCGGCGCTGCCCAGAGGTAGCACCCGTGCAAGGCTTCAGTGTGCCTGACAGACGGGTGGTGCTCGCCCAGCGGGAACGCCGTGCAGAAGGGAGAGGCCCTGAGCGATACGATTTCGGGGGCGGCCATGTGATGCGAGATGCGGGTCGGAATCCGCGTTCCTGCCGCCGTGCCTTGGTGAACAGCCGATGAGGGTCCGTTTGACCTCGGACTCGTGCGTCTCATCGACTTGCTTGCCCTGCTTGGCAAGCCCCGGGTCCCAGGGCTGCTCAGGCATCCGGCACATGTAGGCCTGCATGACCGGGATCGTTCTTCGTGCTTGTACGGCCAGCTCGACCGCCGCAACCGGACCGTCTGTTTCCAGAACGCCCCCGTTGCCGGGCGGCTCGCTCGCCAGTACCGGACTTGCCCACAGGCAACCCAACGCGAGGCATAGAGGCAGCGCCAGCCACCATAGGCGCCCGGCGCACCAAACCATCAGGTTGGGTCCTGTAAAAGCAGTCACGGTCATTTGGGCTCGAAGAAGACGTGGGCGTCCTAGCGAACCCATCGCGCGGGTCAATCACAATTCCAGTGGACCGCGGTTCATGTGAGCGTCCGGGGTGCATGTCGAATGAACTCCGGAACACCGGCACGGCCCCCTGGTCCAACTCCGGAGCGCATCATCCTCGCGCGGTCGCGCGCAGAATCAGGGCGGTATGCCGGGCCCGCCGGGTCATTACACGCACGATCGTGCCCGGTGCACGACGTGCTCACTGGTCGCCCGCTCGCCCCGAGGGGGCTATTTTGTCGCACACCGAAGCTTGACACGACTTTGTGACTTCGGGTAAAGCGACGGTCCCCCATGCGGGGAGGTAGCCAAGTGGTAAGGCAGAGGCCTGCAAAGCCTCCATCCGTCGGTTCGAATCCGATCCTCCCCTTTGAATCAGAAGGCCGGCCCTGCGTCGGCCTTCTGTCGTTTTGGCGGTGGTCGCTGCGGGCAGTGCGGCGGTCACGACCTGGCACGGTAGCCCCCCCTCCGCAGCCGCGTGGCACGATGCCCCATCGACGTCAGGCGAGCCATCAGGCGTGGGCAGGCGGCGCGCCTGAGGTACGAGGTCCGGAATGTTGACCCCTGACTGTAAGGCGCGATATGCAGCCCGCCGCGAATGGTTGTGGAGGTCAATGTGTCGGTCGCGCGTTCTTTCCTGTGGGGCGTTTGCCTTGTGCTGTGCGTTTCGGCTCCCGCTGCCGCCCTGGAGCCCGGCCAGACCGCGGCCATCCTCGCTGGCGCGCTCGCGCCTGACGACCTGCCCGAAGATGCGCTGGTGTCATCCGAACTCTACGCCGCGCACCGCACCCGCATGGAGAGCGCCTGGCTGCGCTACGCGGACGAACGTGGGCGAACGCTGAACCTGTGGACGCTGGAACACATCGACCTGCCTGCCGGGGGTACCGTGTTCTATCCGTTTTCAGGGCCCGATTTTGTCACCCCGCATCGTTTTCATCCGCACGCCGACCGTTACGTGATGGTGGCGATGCAGATCGCAGGTCGTCCTCCCGACTTTGGTGCCTCTGCCGCCCACAGCGCCTTGATTCTGGAAGTATTCCGGCAGGGAGCGTCGCAGTTTGGCGACCTGGGCTATTTTATTACCGAGGAGCTGTACGAGGAGTTTCAGAATGGTGCGGCCGTCGAGGGAATCACCGGCATGCTCATGCTGATGGCGGTTCGCGAGGGGCATGAGGTGCTCTCCATTGTTCCGGTCCGCGTCGACGAGCAGGGTGCCGTCGAGGAGCTCGATCCGGTGCAGGCCAGCGCCAGCGACTGGGCATCTGTGCGCATGAGGCTGCGCGACACGACCGATGATCGCGAGGTCACGCTCGACTACCTGCGGCTGAATCTGGGCGATGCGTGGCTGGACGAGCACCCCGGCGACGCGACGTTTATTCGTGATATGGCCTCGCACCCCATCGTGTTCAAGGCCGCTTCGCACATGCCCGAGACCGGTTGGTTCGAGACGCTGGTGACCGCCGCGCTGCAGCATTCGCCCCACATTGTGCAGGATGAGACAGGCATTCCATACGACCGGCTGGCATCGTCTTTTGATGTGACGCTCTATGGCCATTACACATTGCCCAACCGTTCTTTTTCGGCAGGGCAGCAACCGGCGCTGCGTTTGGCATACGCCGAGCGAGACGATATTGAGCCGCTGCCATTTGATTATGGGTACAATAAACCGTCGGGCTCGTGCCTGATGCTGGCGGTGCGCCCCACCCCGGTGACGCCGTGAGGTGGATGACGGGCATGAACACGCACGCCACCCACAGCACAGGGGCCGCCCTGCTCATGCTGAGTGTGGCGTGTCAGCCGCACGAGCTTCAGGTCGCCTGGAAATGGGGCGGATCGTGCCACGTCGCGCAGGATTGCCCGCCGGGGCCGGACAGCGAACCCATGGCCTGCGATGGACGGCATTGCTGTGAGGATTCAGACGGCGACCGGCAGTGCGACAGCGTTGATCCGTGTCCCCGGGACCCTTACGACGACCGTGACAATGACGGACGCTGCGAGGAGTCTGACCCTTGCCCGGCCGACCACCCGGACGACACGGACGCCGACAGCGTCTGTGACTCTGTTGATAACTGCCCGGCGCTCGCCAACGCGGACCAGTCCGACACCGACGTTGATGGTGCGGGCGATGCCTGCGATGCGTGTCCGGTGGATGCCACGAATGACACCGACCGCGATGGTCTGTGCGACTCGCTCGACCTGTGCGCCAGCGGCCGCTGCGCGCTCGGCGAAGCCTGCTCCACAGAGCGTGACTGCGGTGACGCAGCCTGCATCGCAGGGCGCTGTGTTCCCGACGGATTTCTGGCGATTTCGCAGGGGGAATTACCGCCATTCTCAACGATGACGACCGAGGTTCTGGTGGCGCAATGGAATATGGTGGTGCCCGAGCCGGCGCGCCGCCCTGCTCATCTGGCAGCGAGCCCGGTGACCGAAGTCAGCTGGTACGATGCGTTGTGGTTTCTGAATCAGTGGTCGGAAAACGACGAGTTTTCAGCGTGTTACCGTATGGTGGACTGTGTGGGAACACCTGGGATGGAGTGCGCGGAGCTGCAGTGTACCGGCGATTATGTATGCGCCGAAGTGACCTTTGTTGAAACGTGCACGGGTTATCGTCTGTTGACACTTGGGGAATGGGAGGTTGCTCAGAGCACGGTTGGCGCCATCGACGCGCTGGGTCTGGGGGTGTTCTGGAACGGTCGACAACCGCTGTGCCGGCAGCCCGGCGATGCCTCGTGTCTCGATGTCCCCTCGGCCGTACAGGCGGCGCCGGAAGCCTCATGGAGTGGTGGCGTCTCAGAGTGGGTCTGGGACACGCCAGCAGAGATGGCGCCCACAGCGGATGAACGCATCCGCACCGGCTGGCGGGTCGCGCCGGGTGGAAACTGGCGCTCGGGGGCCTGGTTGGGCCTTGCCGCTGACGATATGAACGTTCATCACGGGCGCCGGCGCAGCAACACCATCGGTCTGCGAGTCGTGTGGAATGGTGCCGCGACTGCCGAGGACACCGAATGAGGCCGATGACTGTGCCAGGCGGTAGGTGGTCTTCGCGCGGGCGAAAAATGGCGGGACTCGGACATGTCTGCGTGCCGCAATGGACATGGCTGAGGCTGTCCTTCATGCTCGTCGCCCCGTTCCGGGAACGGCTGGGCAGGGCGGGGGTCATGCTGATGCTGGCGTCGATGCTGATGCAGGCGTGTGCACCGCGCGCCGACAGCACACAACGCGAAAACGAACATCCGTTGCAGGTGCCAGCCCCGTCGCCGCCGGACGAGCAGGAATGGCGAGCCGGGTTTTCGGCGGCCATGCAGCAGGTCGCGCACGGCGTGCATGTTGCGCGGGGGGTGTTACCGCGCGCGCCCGATCCGGCAGCGGCGGGGTACACGTTTCTGGTAGAGCTGGACGCCGCGCGTGATCAGTCGCGCTGGTTCGACAAGGCTTCGATTCTGGCCGACCGTGACACGCTGGAGTCGTGGTATTCGGAGCACGATTATGTGCCGGTAGCGAACTCGCTGGCGCTGGTGGCGATTCCAGTGCCGGGCGTGGAACAGCCGCGCATGTACTGGTACTCGTGGGGTGATACCGGATTTATTGTGCCGCAGACGATGTTTCATCCGGCGTCGACGGTGAAGCTGGGCACCACGGTGGCCGCGCTCATGTTTGCAGCCCGGCAGGGACTTACTGGCGAAGCTTACGTGGAATTCGACGACGTGTCGGGAAATTATTCCGGTCGAATTCGGGATATTTATTACAATACGCTGATGTTCAGCAGCAACGCGGATTATAACCGTCTGGGTGCCATCGCAGGCTTTGATACGCTCAATAACGAATTATTGTCGCCACGCTGGGGGCTTCCGAACATGGCCATTCAGTCGCGGTATGGCGGGCGCGGGCGTGGTGCGGGATTTCGCAATTCACCAGAAATTGAATGGCGGGAAGGCTCGTCAGAAGGAGTCATTCCTGAGAGGAATAGCGAGGCGCCTGCACCGGATTGCGCCGGAAATTGCACGACCCTGTTTGAGTTACAGGAGATTCTTCGTCGGGTCATGCTGCATCATGAGCTGCCGGTGGACGAGCGATTCCCGATTGCCGATGAGGATATTGCTCGCATCCACGAGCACCTGCTGGTTACGCGGGACCGCCTGCAATCGGCGCCCGAGGACACTCTGGGCGGCGAAAATGTACAGGTGTTTAATAATGTGGGGAGAATTCCGGGTACCGTGCTCGTGGAAAATGCATTTCTGTTGCAGCCAGGGAATGGTCGCCGCGCATTTGCAGCCGTTTCGATTGGTTTTCCGCGTGCGCTTGGTGACGACAGCACGAACACCGTCGCATGGTTGAGCGCGCTCTGCCGGAACAGCCTTCTGGCCGTGCTTGACCGTGACCACGAGGGCCCCGGCCTGCAACACAACGCCGGGATTCCCATGGAGGTCACTGTGTCGGCAAACGGTGAGTCGGCTGCCGCCCTGCTTCGTGTGGACGTTCGGGTCGAAGACGCCGATCGGGTGGTGGTGTGGCGAAATCGCGAGCGGGTGGCCGAGCTGCTGGCCGAACCATGGAATGGCATGACGCTGCCGTTCTTTGTCTTGTCTGACCTGGCTCCGCCTTCCGGGCCATGGGTGCTCACGGTCGAGGCATTCCGCGGCGCAGAGGCTGTGGCGTATCAGGCATGGTGGTTGGCAGGCGCTGCGACCCCGTGACCGCGAACGCGGTGCGGACACGAGTCGTGGCCAGCGATGCCGGTAGGACGGGCCAGCCGGGCCTACCATGGGAAGGCTGCAAAAGGCCGAACGGAACCGCTGCAAAAGGCTGAACGGAACCGCTGCAAAAGGCCGAACAGCGTCTTGAAGTATCTGAAAAGATGAGCTAACAGATGAAGCTCCAACTTTCCCGGAATATTGCTCCATGTCAGGCTATCGCGCTCGCATTGCAGATGCCGAACTTGTGTCACGTCTGGAGTATACGGGCGCTGTCGTGATTGAAGGTCCGAAGGCGTGCGGCAAGACGTCCACGGGCAGAGCGCACACGGTGAGCGAGGTGTTACTCGATACAGATGCGACGGCGCGTGCGTTATTGGATGTTAACCCGGCCCTCATTCTGCGGGGTGCGACTCCCCGGCTTATCGATGAGTGGCAAACGGCGCCCCAAATCTGGAATCATGTTCGGCGGGCGCTGGACGAGTTCAACACGCCAGGGCAGTTCATCCTGACCGGCTCGGCCATGCCAGCTGATGATATCGTTCGCCACACGGGTGCGGGACGAATCGGCCGTATGCGCATGCGCCCCATGAATTCGCAGGAGAGCGGGTTTTCGCAACCGCTGATTCGCTTTTCTGACCTCCTGGAGGACCACGAGATTGCCGTCGAAGTGCGCGAACCTGAATTGCGCGAGGTCGTCGAAGAAGTGTGTCGTGGTGGGTGGCCCGGGTGGCGAGACTTGAGGCTGGACGCCGTTCTGAAGCGCAACCGCGACTACATTGACGAGGTGTGTCGAACGGACATCGCCCGGGTGGATGGCACGGCGCGTGATCCGGAGCGGGTGCGACAGTTCGCCAGGGCATACAGCCGACACATCGGCACGCAGGCCCCCGTTAGTGAAATGACATACGGTTCACTCGACGGGACAACATCGGCCGCGATGCATGAAGACTCGGCGCGGGCATATTTTGCTGCCCTGGACCGATTAATGCTCATCGAAGAGCTGCCGCCATGGAGCACGCACCTTCGCTCCCGTGCCCGACAATTGCAGCGCCCCAAACGATACTGGGTGTGTCCGTCGCTTGCTGTCGCTGCGCTTCGCGCAACCCCGGCGCAACTGGAAGCAGACCTGCCATTTTTCGGGCTCCTGTTTGAGTCCATGGTCGTTCGCGACCTTCAGGTTCTGGCGCAGGCGAACGACGCAGCGCTCTCGCAGTTTCGGGACTCCAACGGCGTCGAAGCCGACGTGATTCTGCAAATGGCCGACGGCCGTTGGGGGGCTATCGAGGTAAAGCTCGGCATGGGGCAGGTGGACGCTGCTGCCGCGAGCCTGCTTCGATTTGTTGCACAAATTGATACCCAGCGCGCGGGCCCTCCGTCGTTTCTGGCGGTGATTGTGGGGATTGGCCGCTGGGCGTATCGTCGGCCCGATGGTGTGTACGTGGTGCCTCTGGCGGGGTTGGGTTGTTGACAGCAGGCAGCGCCGACCGGGTAAAGCGGTTCTGTTCCCCGGGGTTGACCTGTAGCGTGCAGGGTTGTGCGCGCGGTTTCATCGACTGCGCCGGTTGACGCGGGAATGAATTCGCACCACGCTTTGTGTCTTCTGCGGCCCTCATGGCGAAGGCCTTCTCTACCGTAGGCGACTTTGTATGGCGTCTGATACCGCTTCTTCGGCAGCCGGCCGTTTCGCGTCCCCGGTGCGTATCTGGTTTGTGACGGATGGCACGGCCGAGCAGCAGGGTTGGCAGACGCCGCTGGCCGATGCGCTGGTCCGGTCTGGCGCCGGTCAGATCGATGTGTTCAGCGCGCCGCGTGCCCTGGCCGAGACGGCGCGTGGCCTGCTGGAGCAGGGCACGGCGATGCTGGCGCGCACGTTTCGGGTGTCGGGTACCGATGAGGCGGTCGATGCGGCGGAGCTGATGCAGCGCCATCGGCCAGATGTGATTCTGGTGGATCATCCGGGCGTACTGCGGCTGCTGGAGCTGGTACGAGACGCGACGCGTTCGAGCGCCCTGCACATCGGGGTGGTGGGTAGCTGGACCGACGTGGATGCGTGGCAGGGCTGTCGAGCCGACGCGGTGGTGGTTCCGGACGACGATCAGGGGTGGGCCTTGCGCCGCGCGGGGATGGCCGAGGCGGCGCTTCGGGTCGCAGGGCCGGCGGTGCCAGCCGGATTTGTACGGCAGGATCCAGC
>JAGWVZ010000682.1 GCA_018970625.1 Myxococcales bacterium
GTGACGCCACGTATGCACGCGTCGCACGTACCTGCAGCGAATCATTCACGGAGCTGATCGCGCAGAACGAGGTTCGTGTGCTTCGGTACCCGGCGATTATCGAGGCGCTCTTTCAGAATGAGCACGCGCGTACTTCGACGATCGATCGCCTGATTGAGCTCGCGCGTCGTCACAAGCTGACTTTTGAGGGCCTGTACGCGCTGCAGGCGATGATGGACGACATGCGCCACGACGCGAACGCGGTTCAGGCGCCGGGCCTCGACGACGAGCACTTCCGCAAGGTGCTGGCCGAGAGCCGCGCCGAAGACGAAAAGCTGGAGCAGGCGGTTGCGAAGCTGAGTGAAGCTGAGCAGGTGGCTCTCCGCGAGGCCGAGCAGGAGAAGCTCGACGCGGCACTGGAGGCGGCAGAGTCGGGCAAGGAAGCGAGTGGGTCCAGCAACAAGGCGGCTGAAATCGGCAAGATGAACATCGCGCAGAAGGTTCGTCTGGCGACGCTGGGTTCGCGCTCCGACCGTGACATGCTGATCCGGGACGGAAATCGGCTCGTGCACATGGCCGCTGTCACGTCGCCCAAGAACCAGCTCAAGGACATCGTGGCGTGGTCTGCGAACAAACAGATCCCGGACAATGTGATTGTGTATATCGCCAACAACGCGAAATATAAGAGGAACTACCAGATCCTTCTCAACCTCACGGGCAATCCCAAGACCCCGTTGAACGAGTCGGTTCGCCTGATACCCAATCTTCAGGCGAAAGATCTGGCGAACCTGATCAAGAACCGAAACATCTCGGGGAACCTGCGGCGTATGGCACAGGCACTTCGCGACCAGCGTGCGCAGAAGAAGGGATAAACGATGAGAACGGCAGACCTGATCATGACCAAGCGCGATGGCGGCACGATGTCGGAGAGCGACGTGCGTGCATTTATTCGCGGTTACACCGACGGCGACATTCCCGACTATCAGGCCGCCGCGCTGCTGATGGCGATTTATTTTCGTGGCATGCAGACGACCGAGTTCGTGGCCTGGACAGACGCGATGCTGCATTCGGGCGACGTGCTGGACCTGTCGGATATTCCGGGATTCAAGGTGGACAAGCACTCCACCGGCGGTGTGGGCGACAAGATTTCGCTGATTCTGGCGCCGCTGGTGGCGTGCGCCGGCGTGCCCGTGCCCATGATTTCGGGTCGCGGTCTGGGTCATACGGGCGGCACGCTCGACAAGCTCGAGAGCATTCCGGGTTTTGTGACCGCCCTGCCCGTGAGCCGTTTTCGCGAGCTCGTCGCGACGCTCGGGTGCGGCCTGATCGGCCAGACGCCGGAGATCGCGCCGGCCGACCGCAAGCTGTATGCGCTGCGAGACGCGACCTCGACGGTGGAGTGCATTCCGCTGATCGCCAGCTCGATCATGAGCAAAAAGCTGGCAGAGGGCATTGATGGTCTGGTGCTGGACGTAAAAACCGGGTCGGGAGCCTTTATGCGGCGCTATGAAGACGCCGTGGAGCTGGCGAAGACGATGATCGCGATCGGCGAAGGCGCTGGCCGCGAGGTGGTGGCGCTGGTCACGGACATGAACGCGCCGCTGGGCAGCCATGTCGGCAATGCGCTCGAGGTGATCGAGTCGTGCGATGTGTTGCGGGGCAAGCCGGGCGTGGTGCGCGAGCTCACGCTGGAGCTGGGTGTAGAGATGGTGCGCATGGGTCGTCGCGGCGGTGATCGGGCGGCCATTCGTCAGGAGCTGGAGGCGATGCTGGACGACGGGCGCGCGATGGCCCGTTTTGCGTCCATCGTGGAAGCGCAGGGCGGCGATGTGCGCGCGCTGGACGACTACTCCAGGCTGCCGACGGCGACCCGTCGTGTGGAGCTTCGGGCGGACCGGAGTGGAAAAGTGGACTCATTCGTCTGTAATGACGTGGGTCGCGCGTCGATGATGCTGGGGGCAGGGCGGGCCCGAAAAGAGGATTTGGTGGACCCTGCGGCCGGGGTAGTGCTGCACGTGGAGCGGGGAACCCGGGTGCAGTCGGGCGATGTGCTGGCTGAGTTGTTCTTTAATGATGACAGGCAGTTAGAGGCGTCTGTGGCGATGCTGCGGGCCGCGATCGTGGTCGGCGAAGGTGAAGTTGAAGTGCCCCCGCTGGTGATGACGCGGTTGTAAATTGCCCACTTGAACGGGTTGCTGTCGGGGGATCGTCTTGACGATAGTTGCGTTGCAGATTCGCGTGGGTCTATAACATTGGGCAGGCTTGGAGTTACCGTTGGACGGTTATGCGAGGATGGCAGGCGGATGC
>JAGWVZ010000683.1 GCA_018970625.1 Myxococcales bacterium
GGTGCCTGCACCGCCGACGCGGACTGCGGTCCCGGCTTCACGTGCGAAGAGTACGAGAACTGCGGCTGCAGCGGCAGCGGCAGCAGCGGCAGCAGCGGCGGCGGAGTGCCCTCCCTGCCGCCCGACGGCTCCGACGTACCCCCGAGTGAAGGCACTCCCGAAGAAGACTGCTCATGCGAGCCTTCGGGTGAGTTCTATTGCGAGCTGGTCCAGGTGGAGTGCACCACCGACGCCGACTGCATCGATGGTTTCGTTTGCATGGATTCTCCGGACGCCGGTGTGCCGTGTTCGATCACGCCCGATGGTACCGAGGACTGCGGCGAGCCAGTCGAGTCGCCCTCGCTGTGCGTTCCCGAGAGCTACAATGACTGGGTAGGCGCTGGCGGCGGATTCCCGGGTACTGCCGATGACCTCGCCAGCGAGTCGGGCGGCGCACCCCGTAACGACGCCGAACAGAACGCCGCAGCAAGCGACGATCCAACCGAGGAAGACGGCTGCTCGTCCACCGGCACCCCTGCCGCGTCCATGCCGCTGTGGCTGGGTCTGGCCGCTCTCATCGGCTTCCGTCGTCGCAAGGCATGACCTTTTTGTCGCCGCCCGGGAACATTTCCGGGCGGCCGACCGTTCGCACAGACATGGTTCGATCCCGGGATGGTGTCCCATGCAGCCAGACTGCCTGTGAGCGCCGTTCTCCTCGCGCTCTCCACCGTTGACCTCGTTCTCTGCCCAACCAGCGTCGTCGACACGGATTCGCAGGACACCACCCCGGGATCTCCTCCCTCCTCGTGGTCTGCCCGGGTGGTAACCACACGAAAAGCGGCCCTTGTGACGGTCCTGCGCTTGACGCGAAGCGTCGCAAAAGTTTCTTTCGCGCGGTCCATCCTCGCACGAGACCCGCCGCAATGTCACAAGACACCGAATTCAATCGCACCTTTCGACACGTTCCCCGCACGGGCGTCATTTACGTGATGTCCGAAGCCGCTCGCCATGGCTTTGAATATGGCAACGACTCGTGGGCCAATCTGGGTCAGGGCGCGCCCGAAGCAGGCGAGCTACCCGGAGCGCCCGACCGAATCGCCGATGTGCATGTCAACCCGGCGAGCTGCGAATACACCCCCGTCGCCGGTCTGATGGACCTGCGAACCGCTGTCGCGAACCTGTATAACCATCGGTATCGCCGCGGCATGGCCAGCCAGTACACGGCCGAGAACGTCGCCATCGCCGGTGGCGGACGCCTGTCACTGTCGCGCCTTGCGGCGGCTATTGGTCGTACGCACGTCGGGCACCTGATCCCCGATTACACGGCCTACGAAGAGTTACTCGAGCTGTTTGAGATGTTCAGCACCATCCCGGTACCGCTCAACCCCGAGCGTGGATATGTACTGGGAGCAGCGGAGCTGAGGAATGAGATTCAGGGGCGCGGTATTGGCGCGGTTCTCTTCAGCAACCCCTCGAACCCGACCGGGCGCCTCATCGGCGGCGCTCAGCTCGCGCAGTGGGTCGATGTGGCACGCGATGTGGGCTGCTACCTGCTCATCGACGAGTTCTACTCGCATTACATCTGGGACCCTGCGGTTTCGCCCAGCGGCACCGTCAGCGCTGCCGCCTACGTGGAAGACGTCAACCGCGACCCAGTCGTGCTCATTGACGGCCTCACCAAAAACTGGCGCTACCCGGGCTGGCGCATTGGCTGGACAGTGGGCCCCAAGTCGGTCATCGACGCGGTCAGCAGCGTGGGTTCATTTCTCGACGGTGGCGCCTCGCACCCGCTGCAGCGAGCGGCGATTCCCCTGCTCAACCCCGAGGTCGCCGATGCCGAGGCGCTCGCGATACGCAACGCGTTTCTGCCCAAGCGCGAGCTTACCCTGCGCCGACTCACCCAGATGGGCATACGCGTTGACGCGCCGCCCGCGGGCGCCTTTTACGTGTGGGGCTCGGTCGCCAAGCTGCCGCCTGGCCTGAACAATGGCATGGATTTCTTCAAGGCCGCCCTGAACCATCAGGTGATTACCGTTCCCGGCGACTTTTTCGACGTCAACCCGGGCAAGCGACGCCTTCACACCGATTCCCGCTTCTCGAACTACGTGCGGTTCTCATTCGGCCCCGACATTCACACGCTCGAGCGAGGCCTCGACCGGCTCGAAGCCATGATTCACGAGCATTCTCAGCCGCACGGGAAATCGAAGTAACAGCGCAATCGCCACCATAAAAAGCGCGCCCGTGAGCCCATACCAGATCGGCTCTGGCGCGTCGTACACGTAAAATGCCGCCCAACAGCCGACGG
>JAGWVZ010000041.1 GCA_018970625.1 Myxococcales bacterium
GTGTGCGAGGAAGACGGCGACTCGGAGGGCTCCGAAGACGACTCCGATGATGCCGACGAAGAAGCCGAAGGTGAAGAGGACGAGTCGGCTGATGGCGCAGAGGCAGATGAAGCCGAAGGTGCTGAGACCGACGACGCAGACGCAGACGCAGACGCAGATGCAGACCCGACCGATCCTGCTGAACCGGCTGATTCGGAAGAAGACGCTGAACCGACGCCCGGCGCGCAAAAGGACGTTGGCGAGTCCGTCAGTAGTGATATCGAAGAGATCGATGAAGCTGCTGTCCCGGAGCGCAATCTTCCGTCGACGGTCATCTGTCACGACTGACGAAACACCCGACCATCGCTTGCCATGAAGCATCGCTCGCACACAGCCCTGACAGCGCTCCTGGCTGTGTGCACGTGGTTGCCTCTGACCGCTCAGTCGCAAAGCGGTGACTGCGAACGCAGCGTGGTGGTCGACTCCGCAGCACCAGAGCTTCGCACCGAACTCCACAGTCTGCTCGCCGCACATGGACTTGATGTTGTTTCATCTGCATCAGGCTCTGTGTGCGGCGTTTTTAGTGTTGCGATTGCTACGGATGATACCGGACAGTACCTGATAACCCTCCGGGACTCCGACGGTCACTCCAGCTTCAGGGCGCTGCGAGACATTGGTACCGTCATCACACTGGTCGAATCGTGGGCGAGACCAAACGCCGCCGACGCGTTGGGACTGCTCTTTCCCGACCCGCCCCCCCCTGAAGCGGTTGCGGCCGAAGGCTCGTCCATACCGGCCGTTGCCCCGTCACTGCCTGACGAAGCGGTTTCAGCCGAAGGCTCGTCCATACCGGCTGTGGCCTCGTCGCCGCCTGACGGAGCGGCTGAAGCTGCGGCGGTGGAACCATCCATTGTGAACACGCCAGACATGACGCAAACGCCAGCAGACAGCACGGCGGAAGAGGGGTTACAGGGCCCTGTAATCGACGTGCTGCCACTGCTTTCGCCCCGGCTGTTGTCGGCGTTACCGGCCTTCTCTGCCGCCTTTGCGCAGTCAGGACCCCGACTTTCTCAGGCGGGTCTCAACACGCGGGCTTGCATGGGTCAGCGCCGATTCTGCGCCGGGTACGATGGAACCTTTGTGGCTGGACCTGCCTCCAGTCTCATGAGTACACCAGCGCTCACGGCGTGGCTCCACGCCGACCTGGCTCTCGTGTCTCGCTGGCGGCAAACGCTGATCGTTTCGGGCATGGGGCTTGGCGTGCGCTGGATGTCGGCGTCAGCCGTCTTTAGTCGCCTGAGCCGTCCCGCACAGCAGACGCTGGCCGATGCTGCCCGCGCAGCCCCTCCGGATACCGACGAGCCGGTCACTCCGGTACCCGACCCGGGCGGCGAGCCAGATGAGCCCGGCCCCGAACCAGAGGAGCCGGAAAACGAGGGCGCCGGCAACCCGGAGGAAGAAGCTGAACAGAAGGCCGCTCGTGATGACCCATCGATCGGTCGGGTCTCCGACGCCTTCGCGCTCTCGAGTCAGCTCTTCGTGCACTTCGACATTCCCGTCTCGCAGCGATTGGCCATCACGCCTGGCGCCGCGTTTGTCATCGCACCGGTGAGCAACAGTATTCCAGCATACCGACCAGCGGGGCTCGACTGGTCGGTCATGATGTGGGTCGGCCTGCGTCCAGGACGCCATCGATGACACAAACCGGTCGCATACTCGCCTTCAGGCCGCCCGTTGTGCCGCTGGAAGAGCGCTCTGACGCCGCCCTGCTGGATGCGTGTGTACAGGGAGAAAAGGCTGCGCTCGGCATCCTCTATCGTCGACATGCCACGAGTGTGCTGCATTTCTGCGCCCGCCTGTCTTCCCGACAGCTCTCTGACCTCGAGGATATTGTGCAGGAGGTGTTTCTTGTCGTCTGGCGGAGCGCCGCGGACTTCGAACATCAGTCGGCGGTTCGCTCCTGGCTGTTCGGCATCGCCGCCAGAATGGTCCGTGGAAATCAACGACGCGACGCACGACGCAGAGACATCGACGCGACGCGACTGCACGAGCTGGAGACTTCGACCGGGGGTGAGGCTCACTACATGTCGCGACATACCATGCATAAACTGAACACCGCCCTGCAAAAACTTCCTGCAGAACAACGCGAAGCCTTCGTGCTCTGCGATGTGGAAGGGCTCGGCGGAAAAGAAGCAGCCACAGTCCTGCACGTTCCAGACGGCACGCTGTATCGACGCTTGTTTGAAGCTCGTCGCGCCCTGCGCTCGGCTCTGGAGGGACCATGACGAATCCACACACCCCGGCGAAAGGTTGCCCGCGCGCTCATGAAGCACTCTCGCGACCCTTCGACGAGCCGTCGAACGACTGGATGGCCCACAAGGAACACTGCGCAACCTGCCAGCAGGCATTCCATGAGCTGCGCGAGATCGGACGACTCGCCAGAGCCTTGCCGGTTCCCCTCTGGCATGCCGAACAGGTCGCGGCGGGCGAAGCGCGTCTGCTCGCGACCCTTCAGAATCAGAGCTCCGTCTCAGAGGCAGAGCCATCGGCCGTGCAGCCGGAGAGTGAGCAGGGCGAACGTGAAGCCGACGCTGGCGACTGGATACAACAGCTGGCCGAGGTTCCAGAGCGGCGCCGGAAGCTCCCCGCGTACGTCTGGGCGTTGATTGCAGCTTCGCTGCTGCTCGGGTTTGGCATGCTGCTGGGCCGAACCACAACCCCGACGACCGAAGAGTTCAACCCGGACGTGCCCGCTACGACGACCGCGATCTATCGCGCCAGCGTTCACAGTGACGATGCACGCTATGCGTTGGTAAGCCCACAACCAAACGAAATCATTAGGCTTTACGAGGGAACCATCACCGTTTCGGTCACGCCGCTCCAGCCAGGCGAACGCTTTCGGGTCATCACCGGCGATGGCGAGGTCGAAGTCCATGGCACCATCTTCGACATCACAGCCATCGAGGATTCGCTGACCACGGTGCGGGTTCACGAGGGTGTTGTCGCGGTGCGCCCCGAAGAGCAGCCGGCGACCGAGCTGCGCCATGGGGACCGCTGGACATTCAACACCGGGCTTGCCGGCCCGACGCCGCCATTACCCGCAGCGACTACACCGCAGCCACCGTCGCCCTTGCCCATCGAACCTCACCTGGAACCTGACATCGCGCCGCTGCCAACAGCTCCGCCATCGGCACAGGTGCGACCTTCGCCCGAAGCTCCTCAGCATGCAGCTACGCACGCGATGAACCCCCGTGACGCGTCTTCGGACACGCGCGCTGATCGAGACGCTGCAACGCATGCCACCGACGGGAACCCGCAGTCCGGCACAGGGGCTGTGCCTACGGCTTCGACCGCCGTGGAAGTACCTCCTTCGACGCCGACCGGACCCGACGAGCTCGCCTTTCAACGTGGCTGGGAGCTGCTTCAACAGGGTCAGGCCAGCGCAGCCGCGACAGCATTCGCTCAGGTTGGCTCGCAAAGCTCCGTGGCCGAGGACGCTGCGTTCTGGCGAGGCATCGCCCTCGGACGAAACAGGCAGTTGCAGGCCTCCGAGCGGGCTCTCCTCGACTTTGTCCGTCGATACCCGGCGTCGGCGCGCGTCGCCGAAGCCTGGTTGGCCATCGGCATGATTCGCTCTCAGGACGGCGGCGCAGACGCGAGGGTCGCGCTGGAGCGTGCGCGTGAGCTGGGTACCGGGGCTGTCCGGACAAGCGCCGACACTGCCATTCGACAACTCGATGCGGTCGGCTCGCCCGACTGAGGGTGGTGTCTGCGTACACCGAACCTGCGCCTCAGGCCAACACCGGCGCGTGGCAACGCCCTGCCAACCTCATGGGGCCGGCGCATCGGGCATCAACGGCTTCAGGGCAACCTCGTAGCATCCCTCAAAACGATGAACCGAAGACAGGCACTGCGTGGCGTTCATAAACACCATGCTGATGGCCCACAGGTTCAACCCCGTCACCAGGGTCGCCAGCCAGCGCACGCGATCCGGCGATGGCATGGGCTCTACCGACGCCGCTCGTGCAACCAGACCAAAAACGAATCCCGTCAGTAGCCCCCCAAGGTGCCCCCAGTGGTCAATGCCGGGCTCACCCGCCAGCACGATGACGTTCAGCACCAGCATCACGATGACCTGCTGCGCAAACGACTGCGTGATCTGGCGTGGCACCGACCGCCGATAGCGGATCGCATACCCCAGCACGGCACCGAGAAGGCCTGCCAGACCGCCCGAGATACCGATCGACAACCCATCCGAAAACACCAGCCCCAGCACACTGCCGCCCAGAATACTGAACGACAGCACCAGCATAAACCGCCAGCGATCGTAGAGCCGCTCAATGGATGGACCCATAAAAAATAGCGTCACGCCATTGACGCCCAGGTGCCCCCAGCCGCCGTGCAACCACCCCGCTGAGACCAGGCGCCACCATTCATGCTGCTGCACAATCAGGGGCCGCACACGCCCGCCCGACATCAGCACGGCGTCCAGCGGCAGGTCCGCCATACCTGGCTGCTCATGAACCGACCCCAACACCACATGGCTCCAGATGGTCATGAGGGCACACACCGCGATGACAATGCCCGTCATCAGGGAGCGCCGCGAGAACGCTCGCGCCAGCCTGGTTTCGGCCAGATAGGCTCTCAGCTCCGCCTTTTGCGCTTCCATACTCACCAGATAACCTTCACAGCGTTAAATCAGGAACTGTGCACGACCTTTTCCAATCCGGACGACGGGCAATCCTGCCATCCATTCCCGGGCCAGCTGCACAGCGGTAACCACGTCGTGCCCATGCGCCAGCCCCGCGGCAATGGCCGACGCCAGCCGACAGCCGGTCCCGTGCACATCGCCATGCGCCCAGCGCTGCGGGGGCAGCACCTGCAGGTCGCCGTCCATCGCCAGAATGTCGGTGCCGGTGCCGGCTTCGAGGTGTCCGCCTTTGCCGAGCACCATGGCACCCGTGCGTTTTTGCAGGGCGGCGGTCTGTACGGCGAGCGCGTCCACATCGCACGCCGGCGTGGTTTCGAGCAGGGCGGCCAGCTCGGGCACGTTCGGGGTTACCAGCACGCCAGGCCGAAGCGCCGCACGCAGCGCGGCGGCCATCTCACCGGTCGCGAGCGGTGCGCCATGGGTGGTGCCACCTCGCAGCACAGGGTCCATGACGAGCGGCCCTACACCGAGTTCGTGGTGCAGTCGAAGCACACAGGCGACGGCCTGCGGCGAGGCCAGCACGCCCGTTTTCCAGACGCGAGGCGCGGCGTCGGCTGCCGCGCGCCGGATCTGCCTTTGCAGCAGGTCCAGATCGACGGGCCAGAACCCGACCACGCCGTGCGAGTCCTGCTCCACGATGGCTGATTCGACGAGCAGGGGCCACACCCGGTGCGCGCGCAGGGTCATGGCATCAGCGACGACGCCAGCGCCGGCGAGGGGGTCTGTGCCTGCGACGACCAGCACCGTAGGTGGCGCCGGATTCATGCTTCAGAAGGTGCTGACAGGCTGCTGCTCGGCGAGGTCCGAGATTTCGGGCAGCAGCTGCTGGGCGTGAGTGCCAGCCATTTCAGCGATCTGTGTTTTGATGTAGGTGGAGCGCTGAACGTAGCGCTGCAACGCGGTGGACAGCTGCGGGCCGGTCTGCAGCGCGGCAGCGTCGACGCGGAGCAGGTTGAAGACCGGCACCTGATTGACGCTACCATCGGGCGTGGTGACCGAGACATGCGGCATCTGGTCGGCGGCGGGAGCGTCCGCGGGCAGCATGGTGGTTTCGAGGGTCTCGTAGGTGACGCGCAGAGCGTCACCTGGAACAAATGGCACGGGTTCGGCACCATCAGCGCCGGTCGAGGCGTTGTAGCGGTTCACGGTATCGACAAAGTCGAAGACGAAGCCGTACTGGGCAGTGGCGGCGTTGCCGGCCAGCTCGGCGTCGATGGCGGCCTGCTCTGCGGCGGTGATGTTCAGGTGCGACTGAACGAACTGGGCCATGAAGGCGGTCCGGTTCGAGAAGTCGATGAGCCGTCGTGACAGCACCGGGTCGGTGCTGAGCATGGCGCCGGCGCGCGCGATGACGTCGCCACCAACCACGGGAGGTGTCTCACCGTAGGCGGCACGGAGCGCGGCGTCGAACTCGGCGCTGTAGGTGGTCTCGACGGGGAAGGCCATGATCTGGCCGTTCAGCTCCGAGATTTCGCGGGACACAGCGCGAAGCGGCTCGACGATGTTGTTGGCGCCATTGATGCGTTCGTTGGCGAGACGACGCTCGCTGGCCCCCAGGCCAAGGGCGAGTCCGCCGACAATGCCGCCCATGGCACACAGGGCGCCAATGACGAGGAACGGAACCAGCGACTTGACGCCGGGCGCCTTGATGGAGGGGTCGAAGGCGTTGGGGTCAAACACGACGGCAGAGTCGTCGGTCACGCGGGCCGAGAAGTCTTCCTCATCGGATGCGGCGCGCGCAGGGGCAGCGGCAGGCCGCGGCGCCGGGGCGGGCGCCACAGCAGGTGCAGCAGGCCGGGCAGCAGCGGGCGCACTCGCAGCCACAGTCGCAGCCGGGGTCGCAGCCGGGGTCGGCGCCGCGACGCTCGCAGCCGCATCGGAAGGCTTGTTCAACGAGAAGGAAGGGGCCGCAACGGCGTCGCCCGCCTCTGCGCCCGCCTCTGCGCCGGCATCAGCGGCGTCAGAAGCGTCGTCAGCGCCTTCGGTCGCACCACCGTCACCCTCTTCACCAATACCAAGGCGCGCCTTCAGGTCATCCAGGTCTGCACCGCCGCGTCGTCGGGTTGCCACTGTTCGTTCTCCGTGTCGGTTCCGAATCCAACGACCGCACGCGTTCCCTGTGCAGGGCAACGGCTGCGCGACCGAAAAATGCTCTTCTCGTCGCGGTCGTGTGTAGCGTCTGACGCTCAAAAACGTCAAGCGCGCTATGATTACCGTCCGTGGCGGTCGTTGAGTGGCGGTTTTCATGCGCCTGTGAGCCAAAAACGTATTGCACAGCTTGCCTTGCACCCGCGTGCATGTGTTACACACACGCGATCATGATCCGTCTTGCGACCCTCTTCCCGAAGATGTGCATGTTGATGCCCTCTCAACTCGCCATGAACAGCTCCCCGCCTCTGGTCCACTCCCTGCGTGCAGCGCTCTGGTGTGTTTCACTGGCCAGTCTCGCCCTCCTGGCCGGTTGCGGCGATGATGGCGACAGCGCAGCCTCGGGGTCGATCATCCCGGTAGAGCTCACGTTCACCGCACCGGGTAGCGGCGACATCCTCGTGGCTGGCTCCGCGATCACGTTCGCCGTCAACTTCGAGGCCACCGGCGATGACGACCTCCCCGAGTCCGTTCGTTACGACTGGAACTTTGGCGATGGCACCACCCTGTCGGGCGCTCAGGACACACTCGAGCACACGTTCGCCGAAGACGGGAACTACCTCGTCACCGTTCGCGCCACGGCCCTCGACGGCGAAGACGTCGTCGCCGAAGCCACCGCCGCGATCAGCGTCGACCTCATCGCACCCGCCGACCTCTCCGTCAGCGCTCCCGTTCTCACCGTGCCCTCGGACACCCTCTCGACGGCTGACCCGTTCCGGGTGACCTTTGATATGACCAACGGCGCGGGCGCCATCCCGCAGACCTTCAACGCCGGCGTCTTTCTGGCCTCCGAAGAGACCGTACCGCCCGGCAGCTCCATCGACAGCGCCACATTCGCTTCGCTGCGCACCAGCGGCGCCCTCGTCGAGATCGCCCTGCGCGAATTCGAAGGACTCGCCGAAGCGGGCCGAGCCAATGTGGACCTCAGCGGTCTGCTCGTGCCTGCGGGAACGCCTTCGGGACGATACTCTGTCATCGCCTGGGCAGACCCCGAAGGCGTCGTCTCCGAGATCGACCTCGCCAACAACGGTGGCGTGGCCGCGCGCTCCTTTCAGTTCTTCGATACCACCGGCGAAGGACCCGACCTGCTCGCCAGAGACGTCAGCGTACGACCCGGAAGAGCCAACACGCTCTCGCGCGTCACCATCGACGCCGCCATCGCCAATGTCGGCACGTCGCCCGCCCTGCTGTTCCCCTATTCGATCTTCCTGTCCACAGACCGCCTGATCGACGACACCGACACCCTCATCGGTGGCGGCAACATCGACAACGCCTCGCCAAACACACCCGTTCTGCTCAACGACGTCGTCATCGACCTTCCAGCGCCCGTCACCGAGCTCGGCGAGTACTACGTGCTCATCCAGCCCGACCCGGAAAACGCCATCACCGAGACCAACGAGACCAACAACGTCGGCGTCTCCAACCGAATCGTCGTCACCGACGAGCCCATCCCCGGCATCGACATCGTCGCCACGGCCTTTGATGTGCTCCCCCGCACCACGTTCATCGATGGCTCCGTTGAAATCCGGGCCACCATCGCCAACACCGGCAGCGACCCCATCTCGGCGCAGTTCTTCTGCCGGGTACACCTCTCGGTCGATGAAACCCTCGAAGACACGCCCGGCGGCGACCGCGTACTCACCACGCTGCTGGTGGACCCCATCGCCGGCGATGGCAGCGTCGAAATCGTGCAGGTCGCGCGCGTGCAATCCTTCTTCACCGCGGGCGATTACTACGCCTTCCTCGCCTGCGACCCCGCACAGGTCGTCGCCGAAGCCGATGAAGACAACAATGTCAGCGTCGCCGAGGGTGTCGTCACCATCGCCGGTGAAGCGGTCGTGAACCTGCGACCTGGCACGTTCACGATCGACCCCGCCACCGTCGACAACGAAGGGCTTGTCGATGTCTCTCTCGACGTCTGCAACGACGGCTCCGCCGGTTCCACCCCGTCCGTGGTGCGTGTACATCTGTCTGCAGACCCGCTCTACGACAGCAGCGACACGGTGCTGCTGCAAAGCCGGGTTCCCCCCATCGACCCCGGCGCCTGCCTCACCATTCGCGCCGATGTCCCCGCCGTCTGCGACACCTTCCAGTCCTCGTACACCGCCTTCGCCGTCGTGGACGCCACCTCCACCGTCCCCGAGACCGACGAAGACGACAACAGCGCGACCCTCGACAGCCTCGTCACCATCAACGGCCTCATCTGCGACTGCGAAGATGACCGCTTTGAACCCAACGACTCGCTCGTGCGAGCCTCGCTCATCTCGGCGACCTCGCGCGTCTATGAGGACCTGACCACCTGCTCCGCCGCGATCGACTGGTATCGCGTGCCCCTGCTCCGCGGCGAGTCCATCCGTGTCGCCATTCTCTTCGACAGCGACCGCGGTAACCTCGACATGTCCCTCTACGGCACCGACCGCGCCTCGCTGCTCTCGACGTCGACCACCAACGGTGACCGCGAAGAGGTCGCCTACTTCGTCGCCCCCTCGGCGGGCGACTACTACCTGCAGGTGTTCGGACGCACCGCCGACGACCGGAACGTGTACGACATGGACCTCGCGGTCTCGGCGCGCGCTTCCGGCATCGACATTCTCCCCGTCACCGCGCGCGTTTCCCCCACCAACCCCGTGCTCGGACAGACCGTCTCGCTCTCGTTCGACGTCGTCAACCTGGGCGACACCCCCGCCAGCGAGTTTCAGGCGCGCTTCTTTCTGTCCGAAGACGCCATCATCAACCCCGCCGAAGACATCCGGCTCGATGAGCTCGTGATCTCCGGTCTCACCGACCGCCTCTCGCGAACCGTCGACGTCACGCTCCCCTCGGATATCGACGGCGGGCAGTACTACATCGGCGTCGTGGCCGACTCGCGAGCCGACATCACCGAGCTCGACGAAACAAACAACACCACCGTCACACCTCCTCTGACGATCGACGGCGACTGCTTTGATGTGCTCGAACCCAACAACAGCACCGAGACCGCCCGCGAGCTCGACCTGTCTTCCGGCCCGCCCGTCACCCTCGCCGGACTGCTCGCCTGCACCGACAACCGCGACTTCTACTCCGTCTGCGTAGCGGACGGCGCGTTCCTGACCCTCACCGCGACCTTCGACACTGCCGCCGGCGACATTGACCTGCGCCTCTTCGACGAGCTCGGCGTTCAGGTCGATCGCTCCGAATCCACCGGTGGCACCGAGACCGTCGGCGTGGACTACTCGGCAGGCGAACGCTGCTATACCCTCGAGGTGTACGTCGCCGGCCTCAACCGCGAAGTCCCCTACACCCTTCAGGTGGACACCGGCGCTGCTTCGGACGACCTCGCCTGCAGCCTCATCGAAGAACCCAACAACGGCTTCGCCGCCGCCCTGCCACTGCGGAACTTCTACGACGCTGACGTCGCCGTTTGCCCCCTCGAAGACGAAGACTACTACTCGGTGACGCTCACCGCGCGCTCCGAAATCTCGGTGCGGCTGCTACCAGCCGAGGGCGAATCCACGGTGCCCGAACAACTCCGGCTCACCGTCTTTAACCCGTCGCGCGGCTTCCTCACCAGCGCCGTCAGCGCTACCGAGATTCTGCGCCCGGCCATCAACACCACCGGCACCTACTTCCTGCGCGTGCGTTCCAACGGCTCCGCGCCCCGAAGCCAGGCGTATCGCATTGAAATCACAGGCGTTCCCGGCGTCGATCTCGTACCCTCCAACCTGCTGCTCGAGCCCGCAAGCGGGCTCCCGGGTGACTCCATCCGATTCACCTTCAACCTCGCCAACACCCGCGATGGCGCCAGCGCCGCCACCACGTACGGCGTCTACCTCTCGGACGACACCGTCTGGGATGAGTCCGACACCCTGCTCCGACAGCTCGACCTGCCCGCCGTCGCCGGCTTTGAGACCCGCATCGAAGGGCGCCGGTTCGACATCCCCGCCGACCTCGTCACAGGTGGCCTCTTCAACATCCTCGTCGTCGTCGACGACACCAGCCGCGTGGTCGAGTTCTCCGACCGAAACAACGTCACCTCGGCCGAGCTTGTTGTGTCGCCGCGCTGCGCCCCCGACGTCGCCGAACCCAACAACTTCTCGTTCGAAGCCTTCGGCGCTGCCGATGCCGAAGGGGAATCCCTGACCCTCTGCGCCGACGTCGACTGGTATGCGTTCACCGCGCCGCGCGCCGGAACCTTCACGGCCTCCATCCGGTTCACGCACGCGGCCGGTGACCTCGACCTTTACGCCTACCGCAACCCCGCCGCTGCGCCGCTCGCCGTGAGCGACAGCATCGACGACGACGAGAGCGTCACCTTCACCGCCAGCAACGGCGAGACCATCTGGCTGTACGTCGAGGCCTTCCAGAACGACGTCAACACCTACACCCTCTCCGTCGACTGAACCGGCAGTACACCAGACGCATGGCGATTCGGCATGGCAGGGCGAAATTACGCTCCGAAGTGAACTTTTTACGCTTATTTGTGAACGCGTTCGCCTGACGTCTGACACCCGGCGCCCTCCTCTCCAGGCAACTGCACAACGCTTGCGTACGTCCACGCGTTGGCTAAACAGCGACCCATGATTCGCATCGGCCAACTCACTGACATCCACGTCCACGACTTCGCAGACCTGCGAAAACGGGATTTTCTGGGTAAACGCCTGACGGGGTTCGTCAACTGGCGCCTGAAGCGCTCCGAAGAATACTCCGTCGAAGTGCTCAGCGCCGCCGTCACGCGCCTTGTCGAAGAGCGCCCCGACCTGGTGCTGGTCACGGGCGACCTCAGTAACCTGGGCCTGCGCTCCGAATGGCACGCCGCGCAGCGACTGCTGCAACCGCTCCGCGATGCCGGGTTACGTGTCGGCGTAATCCCGGGAAATCACGACTACTACGTGCGCGGCAGCGCCATGGGCGCCTTTGAGCACACCTTTGACACCTGGCAGTGGGCCGACTCCCGTCTCAGCGCGCACTACCCCTTCGTCATGCGCGCCGGAAACATCAGCGTGCTCATGATGAACTCGGCGATCCCGACCATGCCGCTGTTCGCGTACGGACGCGTCAGCCGCGCCCAGCTTCACCGCGCAGCTCAGCTCGCTGAAATCGAACGTTTTCAGGGCCAGAAGCTGGTGGTGGCGCTCCATCATCATCCCATTCCAGCCCCGAACAGGAAAATCGACGCCACACGCGACCTCAAGGACGCCAGACGCGTACGCGACTTCGCACGTGAAATCTGCGCTGAGCTCGTCCTGCACGGTCACAACCATTACCAGCACGTGCGCCGACTCTCGTCAGGGCACGGACCCGTCGTCGTCGGACTCTCCAGCGGCACCACCAGCCGCCAGGACCACGACCTCAAACGGGGCCAGATTGGCTTGTACACGTTCAACGAGGATGGCGTGCAGGACGTGGCCATTGCCAGCTGGACCGGAACCCATTTTTCGCCTTTCGAATCCGTCGCACTCGACCAGATCCCCGTCATTTTCGACAACGAAACCGCGGTCACCCTCTGACCGCCCCTCCGCAGCGCAGGTTCGATATGGACGCATCGCTTCGTCATTTTGGCATCATGGGCGCCGGCCAGATGGGTGCCGGAATCGCACAGGTAGCCGCTCAGCATGGCTACAACGTCATCCTGATCGACCGCACACAGGCTTCGCTCGACCGCGCATCCGGAGTCGTTCGTAACTCGCTCGGACGCCTCATCAAAAAAGGCGCGCTCACCGAAGAGGCCAGCGCCGAGATTCAGGCTCGTATCACCACCACACTCGATGTCTCGGCGTTCGCCGAAGCCGATCTGGTCGTGGAAGCCATCGCCGAAAAGCTGGAACCCAAGCTGGAGCTGCTGCGCAGGCTGGCCGCGATTGTTCCTGAGACCACCATTCTGGCATCCAACACCAGCTCCATCAGCATCACACGCCTCGCGGCTGCCACCCGGCACCCCGAGAACTTCATGGGCATGCACTTCATGAACCCGGTCCCCATGATGACGCTCTGCGAGCTCATCAAGGGTCTCGCCACCTCCGACGAGACAGTCGCGAAGGTCACCGCTGTGGCCCAGGCCATGGGCAAGACCACGATCCTGGCTGCCGACTACCCGGGCTTCATCGTCAATCGCATCCTCATCCCCATGCTCAACGAGGCCGTGTTTGCCCTCATGGAAGGGCTGGGTACGCCCGAAGACATCGACTCCGCCATGAAGCTGGGCTGCAACCAGCCCATGGGCCCACTCGCGCTCGCCGACCTCATCGGTCTCGACACCGTGCTCTCCATTATGGAAGTACTTCATAACGGAACAGGCGACTCCAAGTACCGGCCCTGCCCGCTGCTCCGCACCTACGTCAATGCCGGTTGGCTGGGACGAAAGACCTCGCGTGGGTTCCACCGTTATTCCGCCTGATTCACGGCCGCCGGCCCTCCACGACAACGGTTTATCATGCTTGAACTCACCAATATCCGCGTCGGGCTCGTCGACGGCATCGCGACCGTCACCATCTCCCGCCCTCAGGCCATGAACGCCCTGAACCCGCTCACCATCTCGGAGCTGGCTCAGGTGGTGGACTGGATCGAAGGCGACAACGGTGTTCGTGCCGTCATCATTACCGGCGACGGCCCCAAGGCCTTCGTCGCCGGCGCCGACATCGCCGCCATGCGCCACATGACCGCCGAACAGGCCGAAACCTTCTCGAAGGCGGGCTCGGCCACCCTGCGCCGTATTGAGCTGCTCCCACTGCCCGTTATCGCGGCCGTGAACGGCTTTGCGCTCGGCGGAGGTTGCGAGCTCGCCATGGCCTGCGACTTCATTTACGCAGCCGAACACGCGAAGTTTGGTCAGCCCGAAGTCAATCTGGGCCTGATCGCCGGCTTTGGCGGTACGCAGCGCCTTCCACGAAAGGTACCTGCCGGCATGGCCATGGAATTACTGCTCACCGGCCGCATTATTGACGCCGCCGAAGCCCACCGCATCGGGCTCGTCAATCGCGTGGTCGCCGCCGACTCGCTCCTCGAGAACGCGACGGCCACACTCCGGGAAATCCTCTCCAAAGGCCCGGTGGCTGTGCGCAAAACAAAGACCCTCGTGCAAACCTCCCCCGACGTCACCATCGACGCCGGTCTGGCCAACGAATCCGCAGTGTTCGGCGATATTTTCGGCACCGAAGACTTTCTGGAGGGTACCGGCGCCTTCCTTGAAAAGCGTAAGCCGTCGTTCACTGGCAAATAATCAGGACCTCTCGCATGAGCAGCCGCCCCGGCCCCTACTCTCGCCCTCGGCCGAACGCTTCTCAGGGCGGCGGTACGCCCACGCATCCAACGAATCAATCAGCTTCAGGCGCACGCGACAACCGATCGCCACAACGCGATGAACGGCAGCGGTATGACGAACGCCCGCCTCAACGCGATGAACGGCAGCGGTATGACGAACGCCCGCC
>JAGWVZ010000684.1 GCA_018970625.1 Myxococcales bacterium
ACGGCGATTTGCTCTATTCCGTCCTGTGGTGACGGGATCGTTCAGTTGGGCGAAGAGTGCGACGATGGAAACCGCAATGACCGTGATGACTGTTTGAGCACATGCCTGTTTACGCGCTGCGGCGATGGGGTGTTGCAAGCGGGCGAACTTTGCGACGACGGTGACGTTGACGACGCGAACGGATGCAACAACGAGTGTGTGCAGAACGAGTGCGGCGACGGTCTGGTTTGGCGTGGGGTGGAAGCATGCGATGATGGCAACGAAGTCGATGATGACGCTTGCTCCAACGAGTGCCTGCGTCCGTCGTGCGGCGACGGGGTGGTTCACCCGAGTGAGGAGTGCGACGACGGAAACCTTTCAAACACCGATTCATGCACAGCAAGCTGTGAGACTGCGGCGTGCGGCGATGGATTTTTGCAGGGTACCGAGACCTGCGACGATGGAAATCGGAACGATAATGATTCCTGCCGCAATACGTGCGTGATTGCCCGGTGTGGTGATGGTGTGCTCCGTGAAGGGCTGGAAGCCTGCGACGACGGCAATACGAATAACGCGGACGCGTGTTCGAACCTTTGTCGCGTGGCCAGCTGCGGCGATGGGGTGCGTCAGGGTACTGAGGCGTGTGATGACGGCAACCTGGATGACAGGGACGCGTGTCTGAGCACCTGCGTGGTTTCGTCGTGCGGCGATGGGATCGTTCAGGGGACCGAGACCTGCGATGACGCGAACCTGGACAATGGTGATGCCTGTCTGAACACCTGCCAGGTCGCCCGATGCGGCGATGGGTTTGTGCGCGCGGCAGTAGAGGCCTGTGACGATGGAAACACGACCAACGGCGACAGCTGCAGTAACAGCTGCACTCGTCCTGCTTGTGGTGATGGTATCGTTCAGACCGGCGAAGCGTGTGATGATGGCAACCGCACCGATACGGATGCCTGTTCTAACCTCTGCTTCCGGGCTGCGTGCGGTGATGGCGTGCTGCAGACGGGCGAAGCGTGTGATGATGGCAATGTTCGCAACGGCGACTGGTGCTCTGCCACCTGCACGCGCGAATGTTTGGTCGGCGATGCGCGCCTGTTGTCGGGTTCGACCTGCTGGTTCGTGATCAATCGTGCAACGTCGCAGTCGGAAGGCGCAGCGGCGTGTGTAGCGCTGAACGCTGATCCCGCATGGGTGTTAACCGCTGCGGAGAACACGGCTGTGTCGTCCATTCTGGGTACTCGGCCCGCCGCATGGTTGGGTCTTGGAGACGCGGTTGCCGAGGGTACGTTCGTATGGTCACTGCGGGATGGTAGTTCGCTGGCGGCCACCTTTACCGCGTGGAACACAGGCCGACCGGCTACGACGGGTGGCGAAACCATTGACTGTGTTTCGACATCCGCTGCCGGTCGATGGACAGATGTCGCCTGCGCAGGACCGCTGCCCATGCTCTGTCGCCGCGACATTCCGTAATCGACTTCAGGCTTTGGTTCATGGCAGGTGGTAGTGCGCTTTGCACGGAGCGTTCGGCTATGACCACGATGAAACGTCTGTCTGTGGGGCAGGATCTTTGATCGAACACGGTCGCAACGCTAAGGTGTTGGCTGCTGGGTCGGCGCCGCTTGCCTGTGCAGGTGAGTCGCCCCGATCAAACCTCTTTCGAATGCGTGTGTCTGCGATGTCGCAACGATTGCTCGCTCTTTGTTTTCTGGTCGCGACGACCACGGCCTGTGCTACTTCGGTGCCGCTGGATGCGGGCGACAATAGCAACGATGACCGTCGTGACTCCGGTGGTGGGCGCGTGGACGCCGACGACGAGGGCACTCGCGATACCGGCTCGGGCCGCGACGTGCGCTTCGACACCGACGACGAGTCGGACACGTCTCTCGACCCGGATTCGCCGGGAGATGTCGAAGGCGATAGCGTGGAATCGGACGTGGCCGCCACCGATGTTGTGGACACCGGCAGCGTCGATGGCAGCGGCGGACCCGCGGTGTGCGGCGACGGTGTCGTTCAGGGTGACGAAGCATGCGATCAGGGAGCCGCCAACTCGGACACGCGCGCCAACGCCTGCCGCACCGACTGCTCGCAGGCCGGCTGTGGCGACGGTGTGGTGGACACGGGTGAGACCTGTGACGACGGCGATGACGTCGACAACAACGCCTGCTCGAATACCTGCGCGCCTGCCGCCAGCATTCTGTGTCAGCCATGTTCGGCCGACGCCGAGTGCGGACGCACGGTAGACCGCTGCGTCACGCTGCCCGGCGGGCGCTACTGTGGCACCAACTGCACGACCG
>JAGWVZ010000042.1 GCA_018970625.1 Myxococcales bacterium
GCTGGCCCTGGACCGCCTGCGCCCCGACGCCGCCTGTGCCGGAAAAGCCTATTTTATTACGCAGGGCGAGCCGGTTCCTCAGCGTGAGATGATCAATCGCATGCTCGCGGCGGCGCAGCTGCCCCCATGCACCCGCACCATCTCGCCGGGCATGGCCTATTTCGCCGGCGCTGTACTCGAGACGCTCTACAAGCTCGTCGGCGCCGAAAAAGAACCCCCCATGACGCGGTTCGTGGCCAGACAACTGGCGACAGCACACTGGTACAACATCGACGCCGCGCGGCGCGACCTGGGGTACGCCCCGCTGGTCTCGTTCGACGAAGGCATGCAACGCCTGGCATCCTGGTACCGCACACAACAAACCGCATGAACGACGAAACCCTCGAAATTCAGACCATCGACTGGGCCGGCCTTATTCCACAGGCGGCACGCGACGTTCTATACCTGCTGCACCCCGACGAAGACCTGCTGGCGACCGGCCGTGCCATGGCAAACGACGACGTGCACACCATCCGTGCCCTGTTGCAGGCCGGCAAGCTTTACAAACCGGCCGACACCGAGTTTGCCGGTGATCGCAAGCGCTGGTTTCAGTTTGTGATTGTGCAGCCATTTGTTCTGGCGCAGCCATTACAGCGGTGACCCATCCCGGCTCGCGCCTTGCGTGGTCGCTCCATGGTGCGGGTGACAACAGGTTGACGTCTCTCGATGCCCTGCACCGAGTCTTTCCATCGACGTCAGAGACCACTTGATTGTGAGTGGGCTCCGTCGGCCTCCTCACAATTGTCGCGGGCAGGGTGCAGCAGATTTGCCGTTCTTCTCGCGCCGGATTATGGGCGGGGCGCGGTGTCGAACCGGGTCGGCTCGCGTAATTCCACCTGAGATAGTGAAAGGAAACGAATGTTCCCGAGGAATGGCATTATTGCCATAATCGTTGTGTATGTGTTGTTCGTTTGTGCAACAGCGTTCGCGCAGGACGGCCCCGCAGACGGGTCGGCCGCCCCAATACAGGAGGGTGCCGACGCCACGCCCTGGGTAGACACCCGCGACGACGCTGTGGCAAACAACCCGCAGGCGTCGGAACGGGTCGAAGGGGAAGCGACGACGACCAGCGGTCCGGTGATCGGCCTGGCCGACTTGCACCTGCATCAATGGGCGCACTTCATGAACGGTGGACAGTGGATGTTCGGCGACGCGTCGGGTGTCGCGCACGAGCACCTGACGGAGTGTGGCTGGCACACCGGCGATGAAATGAACTTTGAAGGGCATGTGACGCCACGACAGCGTCACGGGCAGGGCATTGGTCACCGACGCGCGGGCCGCACCGTCACTCGCGCGCTGTTTGGTGCCGAGCGTAACGACGACGTGCTTGAACAGCATCCGCCAGCCGGTATCAGCCGGGACGAGTCGTTGCCCCACTGGATGGGTTGGCCGACGTCGGATTCCATCGCTCATCAACAGGTGTGGCAGGGTTGGCTGCGGCTCGCCCACGATGGCCTGCCATTTCTGCATTTTATGCACGGGCACCCATCGAACGAGCTGACGCAGACCCTGAGGCAGTTCTACGACCCCGAGAACTATCTGGCCCATGTACGAGCGGCTCATGAAGAGGGCGTGGCTGGACTGAATCTGGTTGTGGTGAGTCTGGTGCATTCCGTCGCCGGCTGCCGGCAAATGACACCGAGACGAGCCCTGCGGCGGGACCCAACGCTCTGCTCCGACATGGACGCCATCACAGACCAGTACAACGCCGCCACAGAATGGGCCGCCCTGAACGAGTCGTGGGTACAGATTGTGCGTACACCGGCTCAGGCGCGCGAAGTCATTCACGAGGGCAAACTCGCCATTGTCCTGTCGATCGAGGCCAGCGATATCTTTGGCGCTTCGCGAAATCAGCAAAGCTATTTTCACGAACTCGAAGAACTCCTCGAATCACGTCGTCGGCCGGGGGAACTCCCCGGAGATAATGATCTTTTTGCAGAGTATCTGGAAAGGGGCATTCGTCGCTGGCTTGAAGAAATGCCTTTGGTCACCACGTTTCAGATTGCTCATCAACTCGACAACGCATTCTCATCGGCGGCTTATATCAAGCGCACACTAACCGGCTTTTCACAACGCCGGGTCGGTCATCTCCTCGAATGCCGATGGCGGCCGCCGCGCCGAGGCGCGGGGCGCGGCACCCGGCCCGGTGAGTTGCTATGGGCAGCAGCAGCCGAATACGCGGCGTGCCTCGACGAATCTTCCCGTGGCAGGCTCACCCTCCTGCACGGTCTCTTTCGGAGACCCTGGCGGCGCTCACGCGTGGATTCCGAAAGAACCGATGGTATCCCTGCCAACCCATACGGATTGAGTGTCATGGGTAGAGTGCTTGTCGATGTCATGGTGGCAGAGCGCATGCCGATTGACGCGACGCACATGTCCGACCTCGCGCTGCGCGAGCTGATTGCGTATCTCGATGAGCAAGGGCACGACACGTGGCCCGTTTATATCTCGCATACGTATCCCACTGAATCGAACGCGCTACGCCGCGAACAGAATCTGGACGCCGAGCTCTACGAGGGACTGCTTCGACATGGTGGGCTGGTGGGCGTTCGTCCCGGGGACGACGAGCACCTGGTCGTCCCCGGGTCCGGCGAGCTCGAAGAGCAGGGGCGGCACGCGAGCTGCCAGGGGACCTCGATCGGAACACGCATGCATCTGGCGGCACTGCGTGACCTGCCCGTCACGTTCGGAACGGACCTCAACGGATTCGTGAATCAGACCAGACCATCTGGGGTGATTCGTCCCGAACGATACCTCAGCGGCCCGACGCCCCAGGACTGCGGTGCGTTCATTGAGGACATCGGCTCTGAAATTCGCAGCCGCGGTTTGGCCCATATTGGGCTACTGCCTGCCCTGTATCTGGAGATGCTGTTCTCGGCCGATGACGAACAGGAACGGCGGCATGTAGCGCAACTGGGCAATGGCGCCGAAGCGTATCTTCGGCTGTGGGAGCGAGCCTGGCCAGACGGTGTCGTTCGTTCACCCCCTCGCGAGGTGGAAGTGGCGACACTACGCGACCTCATCTTCGAAAGCGATGGAGAGCTTCGAACCATCGGTCTGAAGTCCTTCCGTGTCGATGGTACCGTGTTGAACTGGCCGAACGACGAAAGGGACCCGGACGAAACGGAACGAGCGCTTGGTCTGCCGCTCTGGCGCGCGATCGAATCCACGTTGCCTTATCCGACGATAGGCGACGATTTACAGAACGCTTCAACCAGCGAAAACACCGACGTACAATCCGCCGAACTGATCCTCTCCTGGGCCAGTTATCCGCAGCTTCCGGTCAGTATGGGGCTGCTCATCGGAACACAGTCCTTTGCGAGGTACCCTGTTGGTTCACAGTTACCGGTCGGGTTTTGTCGCCGTCAGCGCGTTGACGATCGCGACTCCGAGTCCTGGCGCGTGTGCGATCAGTTAAGAAGAACACGCAACCTGCATCGTATCCCTGTTTTTCGTCTGCCCATGGCGCCACGCGGGCGGTTCTCGGGCTGGCGCCGCGAGTTTCCGAACCAAAGCCGTTGGGGGCGCACGATCGACCTACATCTGGACGTGGATACCAGTTGGACCTTGCCAGCAGAGCTGCCCTACGCAACTGAAGCGTATGTCTGGCTGGCCAGTCAGACGGCTGAATTTCGCCAGCGTATTCTGCGCAATCGATATTTCGAAAATGGCCCGGTGCCCGGTGTGTCCAATCATGCGACCGAGGGACACGTGCGGCGGGCGCTCACTTATTCAGAGTCGGTGCAGCGCTATCTGGACAACGATCGCCCGGCTCAACGATGCCTGAACCGGTCAGGGCAGGGCGGTCCCGGCTGTCAGACATTTGTCGGTATTCGCGCCTATTGCCAGCTCCTTGCTCATCTCGGTGAAGACAGCGTAGAACCGTATTGTCAGCCGTTTGTGCGCGAGCTGGGGGAGTGACGGATGTGCTACCGCCGCCCGCGCGGTCATGAACGCACTAAACGCCGTCGCAATCCACGTGGTCTCGTGGGGCCGTCGGCCGCCGACAGAAATCAGCATCGCTCTTCTTTTGCAGCAGATGCCACGCTGCGACTCGACCGCTGGACTGCTGCCGGTGCATTTATTTATCTTTCTCGGTCTTCTTTTTTCTTTTCTTCGCGCCATCCTTGTCGGGGAGCAGTTCGGTTGATTCGTTCAGGTCCAGAAGTTGCTCGACATGCCCTGCAGCCAGCATGATCGCAAATACGTCAAGAGTGTCTGTGCTGTCGCGCGCAGTCACATAATCGTGCAGGTATCGGTAGGAGTTACACTTCACCCCGTTGCGAAGGCTAACCAGATACGCGACACATTCTGCTTCAATTTCCCTCACACGGTGTTTTTTTCGGCGGCGATCTTCGATGCTCAGTTTTTTGTCGGCACCCAGATGGCCTAAAAATAAATGCGCTAATTCATGAGCCAGCGTAACGAACGCGGTGGGTGCATCATGATTGCGATTGATGCCCAGTTCATATTCGGAATACTCGGTTTTGTCTTTGGGGTGTGTCTTGCGAGCGATATATCCGGCATCGGTGTCACCCTGATCGTAGTCAATGCAGTGAATTTGCTTCTTCGCCAGCTGCGCCTTGAATTTCGACATGCGGACGCTGTCGATGTTCCCCTTGGCGTAGTAGCTGAATGCATCTTCGGGAAGTTCTGGCCCCTCGGTGTCAAGCACATCATAAACCAGCGCCACAGGGCAGAACGGCCAAAGAATCAGTAAAGGACGGGCTTTTTCTTTGGGGCGCCTGCCAAACCGTTGTTTCCAGTCCGCCTCTGTTGCTGCATACCGAAGGCCGGGCTTCTGAATCTGCAGCAGCATGGCGTTAAAGGGTGCCATATTTCTCAGGCGTATCACGAACGCCATGAGGTCTGCGAATTCCTCGCTGGTTTCGTAGAGCCTGGCTCGGTTCAGTAGCTCCTCGAGAATGACGCGGTACTGTTTCGCAGCTCGAATCGGCTGGTCGTGTTCTGGTTCCGGGGCGATACTGATTTTGCTCATGGGGATAGTCCGGTGGTGAAAATCGGTGGGTATGGGTGCACGTGTGCGCGGTGCTGTTTATGATGGACTCACGATTTCGGTCGATGGTTTGAGGGACATCATTCGGCGTTCAATTCTGGCAGAATAAGCTGCTCGTCGGTGACCGTGGACAGGTTCGGAAGGAACGTGTGCCTGGGATGGCGGATGCACCAGACGATTTACTTGAACAACTCGTCCTGCGCCTCGCCACGTGTCGGGTACGGCGCCGTAACCTGCGGTTCGGTCCTGATCTTTGAAGTTGTTACTACCGCCGCCCGCGTTTGCCGTTGGGCAGCTCTCCTTTCTGGAACCCGCCACGATGAGGCGCCTGCTTTGCACCGGCTTTGGCGATCATGGCTTTATCGGCCTCTGACATCTCGACCATGCCACCCATGTTCCGGGTATCGGGGTCGATGGCTACCTTGGTCGGTTTGTAAGCCAGCCACGCGTTGAACTCCGTCCACTCCGGCGACAGATTTTTACGATTGTGCAAGAAGCCTCGACCCGACAGTTCATCCATCAGCGGGTCCAGCAAACGTCGTAACCTGTCTCGTTCGGCGTCATACAGCCGCAACGTCACGCCCTGAACGTCTGCACGGTCACAATATGCCTTCAAACCTGCCGCCCAGTCAGACACCTCGGCTGACTTTCGCAGGTACGCGGATGACTGCGCATAATCGCCCAGCTGCAGCGCGCGCTTCGCCAGCTCCGGCCATGCTCCAAGACGGTGCAGCAAACGAAAGTTGGGGTTTTGCAGCAACCGGGTCTCGTCCATCCAGTCCGCTCCATGCAGCAGCACATGTTGCAGAAACTCACCATCGTTGCGGATTGGTTCGTCGTCCGCCGCCGGGAATTCCTCAACGACCTCGGGCATCCGGGTCACCGGAAACGGCAGGTAAAGGTGTCTGGCGAGCCGCGTTGCATGTTTCCAGAATTCCCCTGAGTCGTGTGAGGTAAACTCTTCCGAAGCCGAATTCACGGAAAACTGGGCCAGACAATACACCAGCGCCGCTCGGCAGACCACTTGAGGTAGCTTCGGCGGATCGTCGGCGCTCCGCTGTTGCAGCTCCACACTCTCGAGGATTGTCTTCAGACCCGCGGTCAAATCGTTCGTGCGCCGTTTCGATTTCTCGAACGGATAGGCAAAAGCGTCCGACAGAAATGCGCTGAAATCCGCCCCAAGCCACGCCGGAAGTCGCTGCTCGCCCGGCGGTTTTACAAATCCCGCCCAGAAATAGAGGGCCATAATGGAATCGTGGATATCGAATGAGGGGTCTTTCTGAAATGCGGCTTTGTACAGCGGCCGAATGGCCACCCACTGCCGCCCTGACTCAGTCACCGAGATCGACTGTCGCGCCTGCCAGATGACCCCCCGTGGTATGCTCTTCATGAACTCATTGATGCGGTCAAAGAACTCGAACACCTCGCGCGAGCTTCGGGCTACCGACGCGGCGCGGTCCTGCAGTAGCTCTCGTGCCTCGATACTTCGATTGAGCGCACGCAGCATGCGGACCTGGCCGTCCATGTCCTGCAGGCGCGAATAATGCCCCAGCGCTTCATCCCATCGTCGAATCTGTTCGGCGCAGTACCCTAACTTGGCTGCAGGCGGCTGTCGCATGCTCCCATAGATCCGAATCGCCTCGGACCATGCCTTCCGGTCCTCGAACCGCCCTGCCCAGTTCGACAGCATCGCGTCGTGGCGCCGCTGATCGGTTCCATAGACCCACTGCGCAATGTCCCCATCCTGTAGCATCGTCAGAATAGACGACGTGTCCGATGGTTTCGCGTTGTCGATGAGCCGGGGGAGCAGCTCGTCACGAAACTCGCTCCGAAGAGCCTGCTCAACCCGTTTGCGCCACCCCGTCACGGGCATCGCCGCCTTACGCGCCGTCTCCATGGCGGGCCACAGGGTAGCCCAGTCCGCTGCATCGGCCTGCCGCGCTTCGGCGGCTGCCGCAAGCCACGCAGCCATTTTCGGGCGTTTGCCGTGGATGCCTTCCAGCTCGGCGGCCTTTCGAAGCAGCGCATGAATATCCAACGTGTCGTCGCGCCAGGCTTTGCGCTGCACGGTCGCAAACTCGGCCGCATATTGCGTGTGCGCGTCGTGAATACGGGCACCCACTTCGGCCAGACTCTCGCCGGCCCGCTCCTGCTCTGCATGCGTTCGAATTGTATGCTGCAGGGTGTACCATGCCGTCGTCGGGTTGCTCTCGGCCTTCTGCCGCACATCCAGCAGGAACGTGTCGAGGTAGCTCGTCATATCCACATCGCCCAGCGTCGACATGAACGATTCGGGGGTGCACACATGCGGAGCTACCGGAGCCAGAAGCTGCATCAACACCGCCACATCGGTCACGTTCGACGCCAACTCCAGAAACACCAGCTGCTCAGTGGCGCGGCTCAGCGCAACCCGCAGCCGGTCAATGCTCTGTCGTTGCTTGTGAACCTGCCACTTGTCGGGGTTGGCACCCTGATACAGCGAACGCAAAAGGTCCTGCGCGCCAATGAGCGCGACCAGTGACAGATCTCTGCCCTTGACGTCATCCACGGTGCGCACATCCGGGTTCGCCGACAGCTCGCCGTGCGTCACTGGCGCGGCGCTCACCACCGTATATTCGCGCCACGCAATCTCAGAGATCAGCGTATTCAGCTGCGCCGCGTCCGGTACAAGCACCAGATGAATCGTGTCTTCCACGTTCTCATCAACGCGCACATTCGCGTCACCCCGGGGCCGCTCACGACGATTGAGCGAGCCATACAGGTCCCACGCTCGATTCACGAGCTTCGCAACCCTGGGAGGGCACCGCATATTGGTGGTTAATTCCGTGTGTTGATTCGTCGGAAAGTGCTCACCCACAATGCGCTTGGCCGTTCCAAAGCGAAAATCTGTCGGACGTATCGTCTGCGCCTCGTCGCCGGCCACAATCAACTGATGGGCTGCACGGTCGGATTCCCGCAACGTAAACGCGGCAAACGCCGTTACGTTGGCCAGATCGACCTGCGTCAGGTCCTGCACCTCATCCACCACGATCAGGTCGAATGACCCCAGCGACATCGCCCTCTCCCGCGTGAGAAGGTCTTCCAGCCGAGCGGCCGCGTACAGCTCGGGAAACAGGGCCTTCAGCTCATCATGCGACTGCGACAACGTCGCAATCACCTTCCCCACACCTCCATTCGCCGACTCGCCAAGCTCGCTGGCACGCTCCGACTCCCAGTGCCGCTGCTGCTCGACCTCCCATTTGCCGTTGCGAAGCCACGAACCGTACCGGCCGCCGATATGACCATAAATCTCGCACCATAACCCGTAGCGGTCCTCGCTCCACACGCCGAGTCGCTTTTGCGGAATGCGCTCAATCGCGTCACGGAAATCAACGTACTGTGAAAATTGCGGTGCCTCAGTATCCAGCAGGGCGCCCATCCACTCGCGGAGGGTCATCAACTTTACATCGGCGTCAGGCGCGAACAGCTGCAGGTACCGCGCTGCGTCTTCGAGCAGAGGGCGCGACTGCGTCAGATACAGCACGCGTCCACGCAGCTGTTGAATACTCTCCTGAATCAGCGACGTTTTGCCTGTGCCCGGCGAACCCTGCAGAATCTGCACCTGCGCGTCTGAACGAAAGAACGTCAATTGTTCTTCGTTCCATGGCGTCTGCAGGCCCGCGTCGCGGTCGGGGTGCCCCATGAGCGCGCTTGGCTGCAAAGGCATCAGCTCGGACTCACTCATCGGGAGGGGTTGATGATCATCGTGGTGTCGCACGGCCCGCGCCACAATGTGACGCCCCCCATCGGCTGTCACCCCCGCCCTGCGCCACCATAAATAATAATGATTTCCGCTGTTTCCGCCTAGCGGACTCCGTAGCCAGTCGGCGTTGGCCGAGCCTCGGGTCGCCTTCACTTTACCGGTGCGACCGTCCAGCATGAGTCGTCGCAGATCCATCGATAACTTGCGGCGCACGGCGACGGGAAACGCCTCCGAGTCCAGCGCCGCCATCAGATCCGGGTGCACACTCAGCTGCCAGTCCACGTAGTTCATCGCACACTCCAGGGGCAAAGTTCCATACCGTGCTCCTGAAAACGCGCCGCATTTCGTGTGCTGACACTTTGCCTCCATCTTCAGCTGCCGACCTCCACTTTTCCGGCGATGACGTGTACGCGCGGTGCGTCAGAAGCGCAGTTTGCAGCGTTGTCCTACCGAAAATCCATCGGCAGTGCCCACGCCAGCGCTCGAGCCCACGCGGCGTACGGCGCCCGACCCGGCATGTGTGCCGCAGTCGGCCAGCGCCGCAACGCCCGTTCCGGAAGTCCCGCGGGAATACTCGCGGGGCGAATAAACCCGGAGCGGTCAAACGCCCGCAAATGCTCGACCATCCACGCGTCCATCAACACAAATGCCCCATTCGCGCGCTCGGCCGGCAACAACGCGTGCGCCAGCCGCCATTGTTCAACCGCTCCACCTGGGTCCACGGGCCATAATAACCAACCCCGATACCATAAAATCCAGGTGCCGGGCCATACGTTCTGGCCACTCCAGCCTTTGCGACACGATAGATAGATTTGCAGGGCGGTAGTCTGATTCGTCTGCAGCGCCCATTTCAGAAACGCGCGGTGCTCGAAACGGAGTGCGGGGTTTGTTTCGGTAGCGAGCTCCCGAATGCGCGTCTCAGTCCAGCTGCCAATGAGCGGCTGAAACAACGCCGATAACTGCCGCAGCGCCGGTTCACGGTCACGATGACCCAGCGCGAGGGCGTCGAGCCATGCAAAGAGCGCGTGACAACGCGTGCGTGAGATATCCTCGACGACAACCTGCGAATCGGAATATCGCCCGAATAAACCCACCGCACATTTCAGATAATTCGCCGCCGTTGTAAATTGCTGATTTCCCGCTGCGAGTGATCCGGCAAGACTGTTCAGACGCCCGCGCTGCACCAGTCCGGGACGCGAATCGGTATGACCCCAGTGCCGAATTTGATCCAGCGACTCCCGCCAGGCAAACCGGTTTGTCCTCAGTGTCGCGACCACCAGATCGGCCTGCGAGCATAGCCCGGGTTCCTGCGCTCGCAAACGGGCCGAGAGGGTCATCAGACGTGCTTCGGATGCGCTGCCGAAATGGCCACGATGAGCATCCTGCTGCACCAGAATGGTACGTAATTTCAGTTCTTCCACCGCCCTGAAGGAATTTGCCGAGAGCGCGGCCGCCAGCACCGCGAGCTCGTTTTGCCAGTCGCGCGCGCTCTGGGCGGCCACCTGCTGCCCATGCCACAGGGCATCCAGCCACCGCTGCTGCATGTCGGGTAGCGCGCGCAGTCGCTGTGCCAGTCGCGGGCGCAACGCGGGCCACAGCTCCAGCGCGGCGTGCCAGTCGCCCACAGGTAGCGTGTCGCCGGCATCCCACGCCTGTTGAACCAGCGGATGCAGCAGGGCGGTAGATGCGTCAGCCGTGAGTAAACATCGCCGCTGTTGCGTTTCAGTCCACCCTGCAATCGGAATCTCCCCCGTTGTTCGCGTCTTCTGCCACCACCAGGCCAGCGCGTCGGCATAGGGAACCAGCGATGGCTGCGTCTTCGGCAGTACCTGATACCGCACCGCCGGCCAGCCCGGTCGTCGAGATAGCAAGCACCAGAACCAGTGCCGGAGTACCCAGCGCGACAAGCTTTTGCACGACGATATCCATAGCGTTTTCCCCCGAATGAACGAGTCATACGAAGTGTGAGATGGCCATTCGCCCGACCGCGCGTCATGAAGCGATGCCGTACAGAGGTGTGAACGGCGTGCGGAGTGCATGCTGACAGTTGTGCGGCATCATTTTGTTCCACCCCCGGTCTCTGTCGGGTTTTACCGTTCGGTAATGATCAACGCCCGATAGCTTGCGCTGTGCAAAATAGTACCGTACGGTGCAGTGGCCATTTCTGTCTGCACGGCTTTTGCCAGACGATGTTGTCATGAACACACCCGTACGAGTCACGACCGCAGCCGAGCTGGGGAACGCCCTGCGAACCCACCGAAAAAGGCGCGCCATTCGGCAACAGGATCTGGCCGATTATGCGCTGTTGAGCCCGAAGTTCCTGTCTCAGTTCGAGAATGGCAAAGAGACGGCCGAGCTGGGCAAGGTGCTGAAGGCGCTCGAGCTGGCGGGTCTGAACGTCTGGATAGCCGACCGAAACTGGTCGCCGGGGCAGTCATGAGCGGCGTTTTGCGGGTCTATTGGGACGGCGAGGAGGTGGGCGAGCTGCGTCGTGCAATGTCTGGAGTGGAATTTTCCTATACCGGGGAGTGGGTGCGCACGCGTTCGGGAATGCCGCTCAGTCGGTCGCTCCCCGTGCAATCGGTCAGGTTCAAACAGGCCGCAACCCACTGGTTTGGCAACTTGCTGCCTGAGGGTGACGTCAGGCACGTGATCGCGCGGAAGGCCGGATGCGCAACGGACGATATCTGGGAATTGCTGTGTTGTTACGGCCAGGATCTGGCTGGTGCGATCTCGGTTCGGACTGCCGAGTGGCATAAAAACGAAGGCGGAATCGCTCGACCTGTTACCGATCAGGATATTCGGGAGTGGAGTATTCGCGGTGCTGCGTTGGCGCAGGTGCAGGGCGACGGTGTCCGGCTGTCTTTGGCGGGCGCACAGGAAAAGTTGCCGGTTGTAGCCGGTGCCAGTGTGGGGTTGGAAACACCATGGGCGGTGCCGCCGTCTCCCCTGGCAACCACGCACATTCTGAAGTTCGGCTCCCGAACGTGGCCGATGTTGCCTGCGGTGGAGTATTTGACCATGCGCCTGGCGTGCCATCTTGGCTTGATGGTAGCGGACACGTCGATTGTGTGGTCGCCGACGCCGTATCTGGTCGTGAAACGTTATGACAGGTCGCCTGGCGCCCACGGCACGATAGCCCGCCTTCATCAGGAAGATTTATGTCAGGCCGGTGGGTTGGCTTCGCAGGATAAATATCAGGGCGTGGGTCAGCCGGGGCCACCGTCGTGGAAATGGGCCGCCGAGCTGGTGCGTGGGTTCAGTACGAACCCGGTCCACGATCTGACTCGTTTGCACGAGTGGGTCGTGTTCAACGTTGTCGCCGGTAACGACGATGGCCACGCCAAGAACCTCTCTTTTCTGCATACCCGGGATGGCTGGGGTTTGTCGCCATTGTATGATCTCGTCGCGACGGTGGCGATCCCGAACGTGTCACGCCGGCTGGCGATGGCTATCGGCGGACAGTGGGACGCTTCGAATCTGGCGCTCACGCACTGGGAAAATCAGGCCGCGGAGTTGGGCATGCGCCCTGCACGAATCATGGACGAAGTGCGTAGGCAGATTCAGGCGTTGCCTGCGGCACTGCAGAAGACCCTGGACGAGGACTTCGCGAATACTGCTCCCGGAGTAAAACAAACGGGGGTGGCAAATGCGTGGCGTAAAGCCGTAGAGAAACGAGCGAAGCGGGTAGCGTTGAGTCTGCGCTAACCCCCCGCCTTACCCCTCCACAAACCCCGGCCACCGCTTCATATACTGCACAAACGACTCACCGAGCGCGCGGTCGCGCAGCTGCTGTTCGGTGACGGGTGGGCGCAGGGGCGCGGATTTGCCGGTGGCGACCTGCAGGGGCCAGTCGGGGTTGGCGATGGCGGAGCGGCCTAGCGCGACGGCGTCGGCGCCGAGGTCGAGCTGACGCTCGGCGTCTTCCCGGCTCCAGATGGCGCCGGCGGTGATCAGGGGGACGCTGCCGGGCAGGGCGTCGCGGAAAAATCGGGTCGGGTGCTGGTCCGGGTATTGTGTGGAGTTGCGAGACGCGTCCCACAAAGAGATGTGAATGAAGTCGGCGCTGTCGGCGCACAGCCACTGCGCCACCTGCGCGGTTTCGTCGATGTGCAGGCCGGCCGTGCTGCCGTAACTCTCGCTGGAGAGGCGCACGCCAATAATAAAGTCGGGGCTGGTTTGACGACGAATTTCCTGCAGAATTTCGCGCGTGAGTCGGGCTCTATTTTCGAGCGAGCCGCCCCAGCTGTCGGTGCGGCGATTCATGGTCGTGCTCAAAAACTGGCACAATAAATAGCCATGGGCGCCGTGTAATTCGATTCCGTCCAGACCGGCCCTGTAGGCGCGCACACCCGCTGCAATAAACGCCTCGCGCGCCGCCAGAATCTGCGCCTCTGTACCCTCGGCCACCGCCGAGTCACCTTCGCCGGCCGACGAGGCCGACCAGGGCATGGGATACGCGGCGCTTCGCAACGCGCGCGCACCACCGTGGAAAATCTGAGCGATCAGCAGCGACTCGTCGCCGTGCATCGCGTCGGCCAGACGACGCCACCCCGGAATCTGTGCGTCGTCCCAGATGCCAAGCTCGCCCTGCCAACCCTGACCGTCCAGCGAAACGTGCGTCGCGCAAGACTCAATCACCGAAAATCCGCCTTCGGAGCGCGCCTTCAACCAGCGAAACTCATCGTCCGACAATGTGCCATCGGCATGACTCTGCATATTGGTCATGGGCGCCAGCCACAAGCGATTATGCGCCTGCTGGCCGTTGGCGAAATCCATGGGGGTGAGCAATTGTGACATGCGTATCCAAAAATAAATGAATGAGGGTCGATGACCGCGCCGTCAACAAGGCGAAAGCGGCGCAAGGGAGCGGCTAACCGGGTACATACAACGGACGCTTATTCTTCGGGGAGCGGCGGTGTACCGAGCTCCAGATAAGGGTCCGAGATGCGAGGCACCTCACCGGCCGCCCAGTCGCCAAAGAATTGCCGCACCATCGCGGCCGTCTCATCGGATTTCGCCGTTTCGACGTGCCCCGCGGCCTGCACCTCGCCTCTCTGGGTGACCCGGTCGAGCTGGAAAAACGCTGCGGTGCGGGTTCCGTCCGAAAAATTGCCCACCACAGGCCCTTCGTTGATGACGTCGATCAGTCCGACCGGCTGCACCACCGGCGCCAGATGCGGAATGTCGATGGCACGAGCATAGTTGCGACCTGCAGACGGTGGCACGATCTCGTCACTGGTACCCACCACCATCATGATGCTGGGGGGCGTTCGCCCGTCGAGCCGTTCGTGAATAATGAAGGGCGCCCACGAGGCCGGGTCAGAGGCGTCGACCAGGTGCTGACCCACCGGCATGAGCCGGTCAAAGAGCCTCGGATCACCAATCAGCGAATCCAGCAGC